>NZ_JBCOAB010000016.1:42865-57953 GCF_040227035.1 Clostridium sp. RTP31139st1_H3_RTP31139_211217 | reverse complement strand
AAAAATAATTTATGAAGTGTTCTAAATATTACATTTAGTTAATTAAATCGTGTAAAAGCAAAGTTGTTTTGATATAATTATTCTATACAGAATTATATAAGTTCAGAGTTAGTAAAGTTATATCATAAGATTAAATAAAGCAGAAGTTTTTGGAGGTATTATATGAGATTCATTATAGTAACAGGTTTATCAGGTGCAGGTAAATCAGAAGCTACAAAAAGTTTAGAGGATATGGGATATTTTTGTGTAGATAATTTACCACCAACATTAATTACAAAATTCGCAGAAGTTTGTTCACAAAGTAACGGTAAAATTGATAAAGTTGCATTAGTAATAGATATAAGAGGTGGAGTATTCTTTAATGATTTATTCCAAAGTTTAAGAGAACTAGAAAAAGATCAATTTAAGTATGAAATACTATTTTTAGATGCAACTGATGAAGTTTTAGTAAAGAGATTTAAAGAAAAGAGAAGAAGCCATCCATTATCAGGTGGAGGAAGAGTTATAACTGGAATAGAGTTAGAAAGAGAAAAATTAAGAGAGGTTAAGGATAAAGCAGATATCATTATAGATACATCAAAATATAAAATTGGAGATTTAAGAGAAGAAATGACTAAGTATTTTGGTGATGAAACTCTTCCAGAAAAGCAAATGTCTATTACAGTATTAAGTTTTGGATTTAAATATGGTATACCTGTTGATTCTGATTTAGTTTTTGATGTTAGATTTATACCAAATCCATTCTATATACCGGAATTAAAGCCTTTCTCAGGATTAGATACTCCAGTTAAAGACTATGTTTTAGAACAAGATGAAACAAAGAACTTTTTATATAAGCTAACTGATATGTTAGAATTTTTAATTCCTAATTATAAAAAAGAAGGAAAGAGACAGCTTATTATATCAATAGGATGTACAGGGGGAAGACATAGATCAGTTGCTATTGCAAATGAAATTTACAAGAATTTACATGAAAAAAATTATGATGTTTATATAGAACATAGAGATATTAAGGAAGATGTTCATAAAGGGGATAAAAAACTATGATAATGGAGTTTTTGATGAAGCCTGGTATAAAAATTAAACGATGGATTTTTTTAGGCTTTATTGGTATGGTTTTATCGGTAGTAGGGTTTATTGAAATTTTTTCACAGGTAGGAGAAAGTATAGCATTTAAAGTTTTATACTTATTTCTAAGCTTAATAGGACTTTTAATTATGTATATAGCTTTATCAGAATTTATAAAGTCGTTTATTGCATTAATAAATAATGAAAAAATTAAAATAACTATAACTGATAAAAATATTGAGGATTTAGTTGATGAAAAGAGAGTTCATGTAGGAGGACCAAAGATTGTTGTTATAGGTGGGGGAACAGGTTTATCAACAATGCTGAGAGGACTTAAATTATATACTAATAATATAACGGCAATAGTAACAGTTGGTGATGATGGGGGAGGCTCAGGAAAACTTAGAGCTGACCTTGGAATGCTTCCACCAGGGGATATAAGAAACTGTATTTTAGCTTTAGCTGATACTGAGCCAATAATGGAGGATTTACTTCAATATAGATTTACAGAAGGAACTTTAAAGGGACAAAGTTTTGGTAATTTATTTTTAGCTGCCATGGATGGGATAAGCGATAACTTTGAAGCGGCAGTTCAAAAAATGAGTTCAGTACTTGCTGTAACAGGAAAAGTATTACCAGTTACTTTAGATGATATGAAGTTGATTGCAGAACTTGAAAATGGAAATATTGTAGAGGGTGAATCTATAATACCTGATGAAGTTATTAAACAAAAAAGTAAAATAAAAAACTTAAAGATTGAACCTGAAAAGGCAAAGCCTTTATTAGATGCATTAATGGCTATAAGCGAGGCAGATGCAATAGTCATGGGGCCGGGAAGTTTGTATACAAGCATAATTCCAAATCTTTTAGTAGAGGATATTGCAGAGTGTATAAATAAAAGTGATGCAATTAAAATTTATATTTCTAACGTAATGACTCAACCAGGGGAAACTGATGATTTTACTGTTTCTGATCATATAAAAACGTTAATGAAGTATAGTGGTAAAAATAGTGTTGAATATGTTATTGCAAATAATGGGACAATTCCTAAGGATATAGAGGAAAGATATTTAAGTGAAGGTTCTAAATTAGTTGAGCTAGATTATGATAATATAAAGGACTTAGGTGTTAAGGTAGTAGAAACAGATTTGGTTAAAATAACTAAGGGATATGTAAAACATGATTCAGAATATTTGGCACAAGTATTGATGACAACTGTTCTTGATAAAAAGCTATTATATGATAAAAAGAAGATAATGGAGTATATGTACGTTTCTAAAAAAATTAAAAATAATAAAGAAAAATAGAGGATATTGCATAGGCAATATCCTCTATTTTTCTTTAAAGTAATTTTCCATTATTATATTATGACACAGTAGGAACAGTTTATGATATAATGTGTTATATATTTATAGTTAGTTAGGAGAAAGAATTTATGTCGTTTTCAGCGAAAGTAAAAGGAGAAATATGCAGATATACTGATATATCGAAAGAGGAAGCATTAGCAGAGCTTTCAGCAATAATGAAAGGTAGTGGAACTATAGGATTTAGTGGAAAAGGTCTTAGCTTTAGAATTACAACAGAAAATCCAGCTTCAGCAAGACATATATTCACTTTGCTAAAGGAACACTTTGATATACATTCTAAATTAATGGTTAAAAAGAGTAACTCATTAAAGAAGAACAATATCTACATGGTTTTAATAGAAGAAGATATGGGGGTTAGGGACTTACTTCAAGAAACAGGGATTTTCAAGGAAATAGATGGAGTACTAACTATTGATTATAAAATTGATCCTGAAATGGTAAAGACTGAAGAGTATAAGAAAGCTTATATTAGAGGAGCTTTTATTGGTGGGGGAAGTGTAACTAATCCTGAAAAGACATATCATTTAGAGTTTGTAACTCATAGTGAAGAATATGCAATTGATTTATGTAAACTAATTAATTCCTTTGGATTAAACTCAAAGGTTATTCAAAGAAAAAATAGTTTTATAATATATATTAAAGAAGGTGAGCAAATAGTTGACCTTTTAAACATAGTAGGAGCTCATACTTCATTACTTGAATTAGAAAATATAAGAATAATGAAGGAAATGAGAAACAACGTAAATAGACTTGTAAACTGTGAAACAGCTAATTTGAGTAAAACAGTTAATGCAGCAGTAAGACAGGTTGAAAGTATTAAGCTTATTCAAAATAGTATTGGACTTCAAAGATTGCCTAAAAATCTTCAAGAAGTTGCAGAACTTAGATTAAGCTATCCAGATGAATCGCTAAAAGAGCTAGGAGAAATGCTAGATCCGCCAGTTGGTAAGTCTGGAATTAATCATAGGCTAAGAAAAATAGAAAAAATAGCAGAAGAAATTAGAAGTGGAAACTATTAGTTAGTTAATAGTTAATATATAAATCATTTGGGGATTTATACAATAGACTATTAACTCTTAATTAAAAACTTTTAACTAATTCAAACGGGGGTGTTTTATTGGAAAATAAAAAGTTCTGTCATCTCCACTTACATACTGAGTATAGTTTACTTGATAGTTCGGCTAAAATTAAAAAGGTTATTAGCAGAGCTAAGGAACTAGGTATGGAAAGTATAGCAATTACTGACCATGGTGTAATGTATGGTTGTGTAGCTTTTTATAAAGAAGCTATAGCACAAGGAATTAAACCTATTCTTGGTTGTGAGGTTTACGTAGCAAGTAAATCAATGGATATTAAAATTAATGATAAGGATAATGGTACATATCACTTAGTTTTATTAGTAAAAAATCAAGTTGGATATGAAAATTTAATGAAAATAGTATCAGCTGCTTCAATTGATGGTTTTTACTATAAGCCAAGGGTTGACCATGATTTTTTAAGAGAGCATAGTGAAGGTTTAATTGCTTTAAGTGCTTGTCTTGGTGGAGAAGTACAAAAAAATTTATTAAGAGATGATTATGAAAAAGCTAAAGAAGTTGCTTTGATGTATAAGGACATATTTAAAGATGGATTTTATTTAGAAATTCAGGATCATGGAATGGAGGAGCAAAGAAAGGTTACAGAAGGTAATATTAAGTTAGCTAGAGAAACTGGAATTCCTTTAATTGCAACTAATGATGTCCATTATATTAAACAAGAGGATTCTAAGGCTCATGATATCCTTATGTGTATTCAAACAGGTAAAACTGTTGAAGATGTAAATAGAAGAAGATATCCTTCGGATCAGTTCTATTTGAAATCACCAGAAGAAATGTGGAATATGTTTTCTTATGTTCCAGAGGCATTAGAAAATACAATTAAAATTGCAGATGAATGTAATTTTGATTATGAATTCCATGTATCTAAGTTACCTAATTTCCCAGTTCCTGAGGAATATAAAACTCACTTTGATTATCTTGAAGAGGTGTGTTTTGAAGGTCTTGTTGAAAGATATGATGTCTTTGAACAATTTAGGAATAAGTTAATTAATGTTCAAGATGTAAAGGAATTTGCTGAAACTAATGAGGAAGCAAAGACTTATGTTGATAGGCTTAGTTATGAGCTTGGTGTAATTAATCAAATGGGATATGTTGATTATTTCTTGATTACCTGGGACTTTATTAAGTATTCAAATGATCATGGAATACCAACGGGACCAGGAAGGGGATCGGCAGCAGGCTCTATAGTTGCTTATACTCTGGGAATAACAAAAATTAATCCGATAAAGTATAGCTTGCTCTTTGAAAGATTTTTAAATCCGGAAAGAGTTAGTATGCCAGATTAGAAATAAGTTTATACTAAGAATATATTAAATTCTTAGGAGTGTAGAAATTTGAAGCGATATGAGTTGGATAAGTATAAGTTTGAAATTATAAATTTATATATTGATCAAAAATTATCATGTAGTAAAATTGCAGATAAACTTGGATGTAGTTTATGTGGTATATATGATGCGTTAAAAAGATGGAAAGTTAGTACTAGAAATTTAAGGGATAGTCATTTAGTTTATTCAGTGAATGATGATTATTTTTCTGAAATAGATATTGAAGAAAAGGCATATTGGTTAGGGTTTATTTATGCAGATGGATATGTAACTGGAAGTAAATTGGGAATAGCAATAGCTAATTTAGATAGGATGCATTTAGAAAAATTCAAGAAATGTATAGGTTCAGATTATAAAATTAAATCGTATGTATCTAACTCGGTTTATGGTAGTTGTAAATATTGTAGAATATTAATAAATAGCGAAAAATTAGTTAAAGATATAATGATGAGAAAAATAACTATTATATAAGTTATGGTGGGCGTCTAAAAACATTCAATATAATGAGTTATTTATATGATAATTCTACAATTTATCTAGATAGAAAATATATCAAATATATAAATTTAAAATCTACATTTTAACTTAATAGTCGTGTATATTAGAAATAATATACTTAAAGAGCCTCGAATTGCTTGAAAGCCCTTAGAGCTATTGATACTACAACGTAAAGATGAAATAAGCTTAAACGTGAATGTTGAAAAATTAATAGATTGGGTAATAAGCAGCGAAGTCCTGAAGAGGGAAACGTTCAACGACTAGTCCAAGGGGACGTAGCTATGTTTATGAAACATAGCGAAGTGGGGCAGCCCAAACCGTATAAAGGTCGGTGGGTGAAGATATAGTCTATACCCACTACAAAAGTAGTGTTTAAGTATCTCGAAAGAGAGGGTAGTAATAGATAGATTCGGATTTTTGTTATGAAAGAAGACAGGAAGTAATAGATTATGTTGTTGAAAAGTATGGAGTTAAAAATGTATCACAGATAATTACTTTTGGTACAATGGCGGCTAGATTGTGTTTAAGAGACGTAGGAAGAGCTATGAACTACTCTTATGCAGAAGTAGATAGAATAGCTAAAATGATTCCTACAATGCTTGGAATAACAATAGAAAAGGCATTAGATTTAAATCCAGAGCTTAAGGCTGCATATGAGACAGAAAATAGAGTAAAAACATTAATTGATGTTAGTAAAACTCTAGAAGGGTTACCAAGGCATTCGTCAACGCATGCAGCTGGGGTGGTTATAGCATCGAAGCCATTGGTTGAATATGTACCACTTCAAAGAAATGATGAAATGATAGTAACTCAATTTGATATGACAACATTAGAAGAGCTAGGACTTCTAAAGATGGATTTCCTTGGTTTAAGAACTTTAACAGTTATGAGTGATGCTGTTAAGATGATTAAAGAAAATCGAGGAATAGATATTGATTTAGATAAAATAGATTTTGAAGATAAAAATGTATATAACATGATTGGTGAAGGAAAAACAGCTGGTGTATTCCAATTAGAATCTCCAGGAATGACATCATTCATGAAGGAACTTAAGCCAGACTGCTTAGAAGATATCATAGCTGGTATATCTTTATATAGACCAGGTCCTATGGCTGAGATTCCGAGATATATAGAAGGTAAAAGAAATAAAGACAGTGTGCATTATGAGACACCAGAACTTGAAAGTATACTGGATGTCACATATGGGGTAATGGTATATCAAGGTGCGAAACGTTCTACAAATACAAAAACTATAGAAATGTAGTATAAAATTGTAGGGATAAATATTTATCTAACTTATCATTTGATATTAAAGGTGAAATACCTTTTAAGAACTAATTAAGGTAGTTCTTCCCTAATACTACGACATGCATATTTAGTTCAACATGAATATGTATGAAGCTCGTTGAAGTCGGTGAAAATCAGACCTGGGAAGTGGTTAGAGAAGTAATCGGGGGTCTATAAAATTAATATGGCTACGAAAGAAATTCTCGTTTGAAGAATCGTTAACCATTAAAGTACGAAGAGAAAGTATTTAGATTCAAGTGTAATTTAAGTATTCTTGGTTATTTAAATTATAATTATTAAAAAATAATTGCTTTTAGCTTACCTTAAGATAGCAAAAAGGCACTTGACGGTTCATAGAGAAGGCCTAAGTTAATATGTAAAGATAGAATGATAGGAACGTTTGAACTTATTCAGTAAATGTTAAGGATGTTGAAATCCGATGGTACTAGTGAATAGGAAATGATTCACAAAGAATAAGGGCAGCAGCCTGTAGTAGTGATGAAGTAAAGTAATTTTTATGGAGCGAAGGGGCATAGTTAGTTAAGCAAATGTATATTCTCTAATTGTTTGGAAAATAATACAATTAGAGGTTGTCTAAGTGAAATATAGTGTTGAAACAAAAAAGAAAGCAATAGAATATTATTTAGTTGGTTATTCAGCTCAAAAAGTAGCTTGTCTCATAGGAGCAAATGAAGCAACTATTAGAAAATGGATAAATGAAGCAAAAATGAAATGTGGGAAAAATCCAAGTTATTATGTGAGTTTGACATCAAGGCATATGTGTGAAAGTCTTAGTAATTATGGGATTGTACCTCAAAAAACAGGATTTGAAATTTTTCCAGATAATATACCTAAAGTATATATTAGAGATTTCATAAGAGGAGTTTTTGATGGAGATGGAATAACAGATATAAGGAGATTTAGGAGTGGGTTTGTTGGGAGTAATAATCTAGTAAATAGAATTCTAGTTGAGTTAAATAGATGTGATTTGAGCATATTTAATACTAAAAGTAAAAATATATGTTACTTCTTAGGTGGAAAAAAGTTTTCAAGAGAACTATTTGAATATATGTATAATGATTCAACACTATATCTTAAAAGAAAATACGAGAGAATGAAATACATTTGTAATAATTAATGGAACGCCGTATGCGATGAAAGTCGCATGTACGGTGTGAAGTGGGGGAAAACAAAACCTGACCGTTAAGACGAAGGTAGAGTTACCTATCACTATAACAAGTTATGCAGATTGTTAGAGATCTAGGTGGATACTCACTTGGAAGAAGTGATATGGTTAGAAGAGCCATGTCAAAGAAAAAGCACAGTGTAATGGAGCAAGAAAGAAAGAATTTTATATATGGAATAGTAGATGAAAATGGTAATGTAGAAGTACCAGGTTGTCTGAGAAATGGCATAAGTGAAAAAGCGGCAAATGAAATTTTCGACCAGATGATGGACTTTGCTTCGTATGCATTCTATAAGAAAGTTAATGATTATTATGTATAATTTACCTATAATTTAGAAATTATATTCATAGAGGTGAATATAAGTTTGTTTAAAAATTATAGAGAACTTAATGGTTATGATAAATACAAAATAGTAAATTATTATTATAAAAATAAAGGCGTCTGTATAGGAGATATTTCAAAAAATTTAAATGTATCAGATAGAGCTGTAAGACGTGTTTTAAAAGAAGAAGGTATAAATACTAGATTAAAAAATAGATATGTTTTAGATGAATGTTATTTTGCTTGTATTGATACAGAAGCTAAAGCATATATATTAGGATTTATTTATGCTGATGGATTTGTTGGAGATGAAAATCATAATAATATAGTAGTATCTATAAATGATTTAGAGATACTAGAGTTTATGGCTAATGAGCTTCAATTTACTGGAGATATTAGGCGTACCAAGAAGGGTGGTTTTGAAAATTCTAAAGAAGGATATTCATTATTTAACTATTTGTATGATAAATCAACTATAAAGTTAGAAAGAAAATATAATAAGTGGAACGAAATAAAGAGTGCCTTTACAGTAGGAGCTGTAAAGCAAATAGGGTGAATTGCGGGAAAGACCTTAGAGCCTTAAATACTAACCTAATATAGTAATATGATTAGGGGCTTAGAGTAATTATCTAAGGTATAGTAAAAAGTTTAAGGATTGGTTAATCCGCAGCCAAGTCTCCTAGAAATAGGTTAAAGGTTCAGAGACTAGATAAAATAGCCTAAGTAAATTTTATATGGTGAAATATCCACGAGTGCCCTATATCCTAAAGTGATTAGGATAATGATATAGTCCGATCTTTATAGAAATATGAAGTATAAAGCATAAAAGCTTTATAATAACATTAATGTTAATAAATCACATGCAGCAGCCTATGCAGTAATAGGCTATCAGACAGCATACTTAATGCATTACTATCCAGTAGAAACCATAGCAGCAATGGTTAATTCTGTTATGGGAACAAGTGAAAAAGTAGCACATTATACAAAATTTGCAGAAAGCTTAGGTATACAAGTGTTACCTCCAAATATAAACGAAAGCTATTCAAAGTTTACTGTAAAAGGAAACAGTATAAGATTTGGTCTTGCAGCAATAAAAAATGTTGGGGTAAATGTTGTTGATGGAATAGTTGAGGCTAGAAAAAGCAAAGGTAACTTTGAGTCTTTAGTTGATTTCATTAGCAAGATAGATTTATCAACAATAAATAAAAGGGCTGTAGAAAGCTTAATAAAAGCAGGTGCATTTGATGAGTTTAAAATATATAGATCAAAATTACTAGCTGTTTATGAAAAAGTAATGGATAGCATATATAATGAGAAAAAGAGAAATATAGATGGGCAAATTAGTCTTTTTGGTATAGCAGATGAGAGTATAAAAGAGCCTGAAGTAAAATATCCAGACATAAAAGAATTTGCAAAAAATAATTTATTATCAATGGAAAAGGAAATGACAGGGCTTTATATATCAGGTCACCCTTTAGATGAATATGAAAAAAGTTTAAAGGTGATGACATCTACTACAATTGAAACTATATTCCAATCATATGAAGCTATTATGGATGGATTAGGTGATGATGATCACTTAATTCAAGATAATCAAAGAGTAATATTGGGAGGAATATTAGCAGAGGTAAATCAAAAAGTAACTAGAAATAATTCAATAATGGCTTTCTTAAAGCTAGAAGATTTAACTGGAGTTATTGAAGTAGTTGTTTTTCCTAAAACATTAGATAAAGTTAGAAACTTAATTAATTTAGATTCAATGGTAGTTATTAATGGTAGAGTGAATATAAAAGAAGATGAAGAACCAAAACTTATTTGTGAAAGTATAGAACCTTTAGAGAAAGTAAACAGTGATAAAGTATATATAAGGGTTGATGATTTGCAAATGGCTAAGGCAATGAAACAAAAGCTAATTGACGTAGTTTCTGAATATAAAGGTGATTCTGCCTTGTATGTATTTACTGCCAATGATAGAAAAAATTATAGAATGCCACGAGATATGTGGGTTGATTTAAATAGTGAAGTAGTATTTGAATTAAAAAAAGTTTTTGGAGATTCAAATGTTAAAGTTGTAGAGTAAAATTGTTAAAAAAATATTATCTTGATTCAAAAATTTTGAGCAAGATAATATTTTTTTTGAAAATTTGTAACATTTCACAAATAAAATAAGATAATAAAAGTTTTTCAATATAAATTTCAACTAAAAATAACCAAAACTACCCTGTGAAGTATGTTAATTATATAACAAAGATTGATAATAATTTCTATTTTCTAATGAAAAATAATAAAAAAAGTGTTAATATGAAATATGTGTAAAGATACAAAAATAAAAAAATGTTTATATAATTTTAATTGATTAAGGGCAAAATAAACAGGTAATAATGTAAATAAACGATAAAATTAGACATAAGAATATTTATTTTAGTTGCAATAAGAAGAGATTACAAGTAAAATAAAAAAGGTGGTAAAAAGTTTAACAATAAAAGAATAATAAGGAATATTTCAAAGTGTGTGGACATGCAGAGTCCTTAGTAGTTTCGAGGAGGAATATTTTATGAAAAAAATAGCTGTTTTAACAAGTGGTGGAGATGCTCCAGGAATGAACGCTGCAATAAGAGCGGTAGTAAGAACTGCAATACATAATGGTATTGAAGTTATGGGAGTACAAAGAGGATATGCTGGATTAATAAATGGTGAGTTATTCCCAATGAATAGATCATCTGTTTCAGATATAATTCAAAGAGGCGGTACTATTTTAAGAACTGCTAGATGTTTAGAATTCAAACAAGAAGAAGTAAGAAAAGAAGCGGTACAAATTCTTGCTGATAATGGTGTAGAAGCTTTAGTAGTTATCGGTGGAGATGGATCTTTCACTGGTGCTAAGTTATTATCAAAATTAGGAGTAAAAACTATAGGTTTACCTGGTACAATCGATAATGATTTAACTTACACTGATTACACAATAGGATTTGATACGGCATTAAATACTGTAGTTGATGCTATAGATAAAATAAGAGATACATCAACTTCTCACGAAAGAGTTTCTATCGTAGAAGTTATGGGTAGAAATTGTGGAGATATTGCTCTTCACACAGGTGTAGCTTGTGGAGCTGAATACATCATTACACCAGAAAAAGGATATGATAAAGATGAATTATGCAAAGTTATCTTAGAAGGTAAGAAAGCTGGAAAAATGCATAACTTAGTTTTACTTGCTGAAGGTGTTGGTGGAGCTTCTGAATTAGCTAAATATATTGAAGCTCAAACTGGAATTGAAACAAGAGCAACTGTATTAGGACACATCCAAAGAGGTGGAGCTCCAAGTGCTTTTGATAGAGTATTAGCTTCAAGAATGGGTTCAAAAGCAATTGAACTTTTAATGGAAGGTAAAACTTCAAAAGTTGTTGGTATAAAGAACAATCAAATCTTTGACCAAGATATAGATGAAGCTTTAGCTTTAAACAGAACATTTGATGAAAAATTATATGAAATTTCAGAAGAGATTTCTAAATAATTTAATTAATATTGCCAATATTTTATTTTAAAATACATTAAATTAGAGATTAAAAGGAGAGTTTTAAATGAGAAAGACTAAAATCATTTGCACTATCGGTCCAGCTAGTGAAAACCCAGAAATATTATCACAAATAATTGAAGCAGGAATGAACGTTTCAAGACATAACTTCTCTCATGGAGATCACGAAGAACATGCAGCAAGAATTAACTTAGTTAAAGAATTAGCTAAGAAGTACAACAAAGAAATCGCTGTTATGTTAGATACAAAAGGACCAGAAATAAGAACTGGTAAATTTGAACCTAAGAAAGTTGAATTACAAGCAGGGGCTAAATTCACTGTACATGCAGGTGGAGACGTGGTTGGTAACACTGAAGAGTGTTCAGTAACATATGCTGGATTAGCTAATGATGTTAAACCAGGAGACACTATCCTTATCGATGACGGTTTAGTAGGATTAACAGTTGAATCAATCGAAGGAAACAAAATCCACTGTACAGTTCAAAACACTGGATTTGTTGCAACTCACAAAGGAGTTAACGTTCCTGGAGTTTCAATTAAGTTACCAGCTTTAACTGAAAAAGATATAGCTGACTTAAAATTCGGTTGTGAAATCGGAGTAAATGCTGTAGCTGCTTCATTCATAAGAAAAGCTTCAGACGTTGAAACAATCAGACAAATATTAAATGAAAATGGTGGAGAACACATCCAAATCATCTCTAAGATCGAAAACCAAGAAGGTGTTGATAACATAGATTCAATATTAGCAGTTTCTGACGGATTAATGGTTGCTAGAGGAGACCTAGGAGTTGAAATTCCATTTGAAAAGTTACCAGCTGTTCAAAAGATGATGATCGAAAAATGTAACGCTGCTGGAAAGCCAGTTGTAACTGCAACTCAAATGTTAGATTCTATGATGAGAAACCCAAGACCAACAAGAGCAGAAGTTTCTGACGTAGCTAATGCTATATTAGATGGAACAGATGCAATCATGTTATCTGGGGAATCAGCTAACGGAGATTGGCCAGTAGAATCAGTTCAAACAATGGCTAAAATAGCTGTTGAAGCTGAAACTAAATTAAACTATGAAACAGCTGTTTCAACAGCTAAATCTCACATTCCAGCTGTATCAGGAGTTATTTCAAGAGCTGCTTGCAATGCTGCTAACGAATTAAACGCTGCTGCAATAGTTTCTTCAACTAAGAGTGGAGCAACTGCAAGAAGAATTTCTCAATGCAGACCAGAATGCCCAATCGTAGCTGTAACTCCATGTGAAAAAGTTGCTAAGAGCTTAGCATTCTGCTTCGGAGTTTACCCAGTAGTTGCTGAAGACCAAAATTCAACAGATGCTATGATGGCTAACGCTACTAAGATAGCAGTTGAAAATGGATTTGCTAAAGCTGGAGACACAGTTGTAATAGCTGCTGGATTAGATCAAGTTGGATCAACTAACCTTTTAAAAGTAAGTGTAGTAGAATAATTTAACATAAAATAAGAAGTGTAAATTTGCACTTCTTATTTTTTTGTTCTTTATAAAGTATTATCAAAGAAAATTTTATTATTTAAGTTATTCTAGAAAGAAAAAATGCATAAAATTATTCATAAGCAAATATAAAATGCTTAAAAACTGCAAGATATCATATCAAAAATACTATTTTTTATAAAAAGTTAACAAAAAGTTTACAAATAGACTTGATAAATTAGGGTATAATTGATAATATCAGAGTAAGTTCGAAAGAATTAAAATGGTAAAGGCAACTGATTTCATTATTTGGCACCGAAAGGTGTCTTTTTTTTACATAAAAAAGATATGGTATGTTTATTACATTAGTAGTTTGGTATATAATATTAATAGTTTGTTAGAATAACATAAGAAGATTGATAGGTGATAGATTTGATAGAAAAAAATAAGGAATATATACTTGATATTATTTCACAAGGATATGAAGGAGAAGGAATAGCAAAAGTAAATGATACTTTTCCTGTATTTGTAGAAGGCGCATTAAAAGGAGAAAGAGTTAATGCAAGGATAGTAAAAGTTAAAAAGAATTTTGCATATGGTAAATTAGTAGACATAATAGAGCCATCATCAGAAAGATGTGAAGCAAAGTGTAACATACATAAAAGATGTGGAGGATGCAAATTACAGCATTCTACATATAATGAACAATTGAATTTCAAATTTGAAAGAGTTAAGGATTGTATAAGTAAAATAGGCAAACTTGATGAAGGAATAGTAAAATTCCCACTAGGTATGAAAGAACCTTGGAGATATAGAAATAAAGTTCAATTACCTATTGGAATGGTAAATGGAGAATTAAAAATAGGATTCTTTGCACCAAGAAGTCATGAAATAATAGATATGGAAACATGCTTGATTCAAGATGAGGTTGCAGATAAAGTAGTACAATTGACTAGAGAATGGATTAAAAAGAATAATATAAAACCATATAATGTTGATGGAAAGTATGATGAAAGTGGAATACTTAGACATGTAATGATTAGACGTGGTTTTAAAACTGATGAAGTAATGGTTGTATTAGTTACTAATGGAGCTAAGTTACCAAACAAAGATGAATTTATAAAATTAATGGTGGATAATATACCAGGAATTAAAAGTATAGTTCAAAATATTAACTCTAAGCCTACAAATGTAATATTAGGGCAAGAGTGTATAACATTATGGGGAGAGCCTACTATAAGTGATTATATAGGTGATTTCAAATTTAATATTTCACCATTATCATTCTTCCAAGTCAATCCTATTCAAACAGAGGTGTTATATGGTAAGGCTCTTGAATATGCAGAATTAAGTGGAGATGAAACTGTATTTGATGCATATTGTGGAACGGGAACAATTACTTTATTCTTATCACAAAAGGCTAAGAAGGTTTATGGAGTAGAAATTATTCCACAAGCTATTGAAAATGCTAATATAAATGCAAAAGAAAATAATGTTGATAATGTTGAATTCTTTGTTGGTGAATCAGAAATTGTTATACCAGATTTAATTAACAAAGGAATAAAGGCTGATGTTGTGGTTGTAGACCCACCTAGAAAAGGTTGTGATGTTAAACTATTAAATGCCATAACAAATATAAATGCAGAAAGAATAGTATATGTAAGTTGTGATCCAAGTACTTTAGCAAGAGATTTAGCTATATTAGAGGAAAATGGATATAAAACTACAACTGTTCAACCAGTAGATATGTTCCCACATACAGCTCATATTGAGAACGTAGCTTTACTTATCAAGGAACGATAGTGACGAAGAGAAGTATTTAGCACGTTCCATGCAAGGGATTTCAAAGAGTGACTAAAAGGAAGGATTTGCTCATCCTACTGCTGAGAACGTAGCTTTACTTATCAAGGAACGATAGTGACGAAGAGAAGTATTTAGCACGTTCCATGCAAGGGATTTCAA
>NZ_JBCOAB010000016.1:0-42766 GCF_040227035.1 Clostridium sp. RTP31139st1_H3_RTP31139_211217 | reverse complement strand
AAGAGTGACTAAAAGGAAGGATTTGCTCATCCTACTGCTGAGAACGTAGCCTTACTTGTCAAGGAACGATAGTGACGAAGAGAAGTATTTGGCACGTTCCATGCAAAGGCTGTCAAAGAACGAGCGAAGCAAGTGATTTGAAACAGCCCACTGCTGAGAACGTAGCTAGGTGTATTAGATATATAGAATAATTAATGAGGGAATTAGATAATAAATGTATTATCTAATTCTTTTTTTATTTATGTACATACAAAAGTTTAGCATTGATATGGCAATAAATTTATAAATAATTATTAAAGTAGTATAGATTTAAGACAATTAGCACTTAGTTGGTATAAAATAGGAATTAACCTTTTTTAATTGTTTGATATTAGATATAATATAATTATATAAATAGAAAAAAAAGGGTTTAAATTGGGTAGTAAGAATGTACAAAAGGAAAAATACAAATAATGTAAAAGTTAAGATGAATGAAAAAGTAATAATAGCAATAGTATTTATATGTTTTATATTAACATTAACTTTTTCAGTAATATCATTTTATAAATCAAAACAAAATCAAGTAGGAATAATTGAAAAAAGCCTTGAAGATAATGGAAATCAATGTAAAGAATCTATTGAAGAATACTTTGAGTACAGTTTTAAAATCTTAAATTATTTGGCTAATAATGAAAATATCTATAACATGAATTGGGATGAACAATATTCATTTTTAAAGGGTCAGGAAACTTTATTAAATTTTGAACATTTTATAATAATGGACATGCTAGGTAATGGATATTATGTTAATAGAAATGAAGTTAAAGACCAATCTCATGAAGATTTTTTTCATGATGTCATAGATAATGAAAGATTTGTAACAGAGCCTTTCATGGAAGTTCATCAAAATAGATCAATAACTACATTAAGCGTATCTATATATAAAGGTAAAAAGAAGGTTGGAGCACTTTGTGGAGTAATTGATTTAAATAAAATATATAATATATTTAAAAATAAAGTTGTTGGAAAGAGTGGTTACAGCTTTTTAATTAATAATAATGGTGATTATGTAGCACATAAAGATATGCAATTTGTACATGACTCAAAAAATATTTTTGAAGATTTTGAAGGGAAATCTAATAACATAGATTTCTTAAGAGAAGGAATTAATAAAGGTGAAACGTCTTTAGGAAAAGTAAAATTAAATGGAGAGACATATTACGCAAACTTTAATCCATTAGATTCGGTTAAATGGAATGCTGTATTTTTAATTCCAAAGGATGAAGTATTATCAGGATTCAATAAATTTGTAATATTTCAATTATTGGCTCTAACTTCTGGATTCTTATTAATTATTTTTGGAGTGAGAATAATTTATAAGAATATTGAAAATCATAGGTTAGCTTATACAGATGGATTAACAAATACAAATAATAGAGCAGCAGTAGATATAAAATTTAAGGAGTTAGACAACAAGTATAAATCTAATATAACAATAATATCATTTGATTTAAATAATTTTAAATATGTTAATGATAATTTTGGACATCATATAGGAGATGAATTACTAATTAAATTTGCAGGTATACTTCAAGAAACATTAGGAAGCATAGGATTTGTTGGAAGAATGGGCGGAGATGAGTTTATAGCAATTTTAAATAATATTGATATAGAAGTAATTAAGTCAAAGATAGATGATATGAAAGAAAAAATAGAAGATTATAATTATAATAAAATTTGTAAATTAGAAATTTCTTATGGATATTTTAATAGAGGTAATGGTGATAAAAGACCTCTAATTGAAATATATAAAGAAGCTGATAAGAAAATGTATGTGTTTAAAAAGCAAATAAAAAGCATATAGCAAATGTAAGAATGAACATAGTAGTAATATTATGTTCATTTTTATATTTATAAAAGATAAGGATAATCACTATTAATAAATAGTAATAATATTAGGAATTTTTATATATTATTATAGTAGCTTATATAATAATATATGAAAGATATATACAGTATGGATGATGGTAAAATATTACAAAGCATGATATAATTTAAGCTGTATAATTTTAGTCTTATTTAGATTACTATAATTTCAAGTTTATAAAATAAAGTTATTTACTTTTAATATAAGGCAGTTTGTAGGTGAGTTATGAATAATAGAAAAGATGTGCATACAGCATTGCAAGAGAGCTTTAAAAATTTAATACTGAAGCATAGCTTTGATAAGATAACTATTAAGATGATAACTGATGCTGCAGGGTTTATAAGACCAACATTTTATAATCATTATGCAGATAAGTATGAAGTTTTAGAGGAAATTTGCTATGAAGATATATTTAAAGGAAGCGAAATGTTAATAGAAAGCAAAATGCCTTATGAAGCTATACATTATATGTTTTCAAGAATAGAAAGTAATAAGAGCTTTTACTTACAAGCAGTTAAGGTAACAGGGCAGAACTCTTTTGAGGAAATTATTAATAGTAATTTAGTTAAAATGTTTAAAAAGTTATTTGAGGAATATGGAACCAGTAACGAAAAAAATGAAAAATTTTCAGTAGGTGATATTGCAGAATACTATTCAAGGGGATTAACATTTATAATTAAAAGATGGATAGAGGAAGGAGTAAGTATTTCTGCAAAAGAATTGTCTAATAAGTATAAAGTGTTAGTGACTAACTCATTAGATGATATAGTTAACGATTTAAATTAATAATGTAATATATAAAATATGGACCACTTAGGTGTAATTAGTGCACTTAAGTGGTCTATTAATTTCTATATTATATTTAATATACATTTTTAAGTGTTTGTATATTAAAAATTACAAATTATTATTATTGTTTATTTATAAATACAAATGAGTAATATTATAGATTCCTTTATTTGGATATAAAGACTAAAATAAAAAATATGAGGAGGGAAGTAGATGAATGAGATTATGGGAAATAATTATAGTTTCTGTAGGACTAGCATTAGATGCATTTACTGTAGCAGTATGTAGGGGATCTACACAGGGAAATTTAAAAAAATCAACAGCATTATTAGTTGGTATAATATTTGGAGCAATTCAAACAATTATGTTAGCAGCTGGAATGATTATTGCATTATACCCTATGTTAAATATAAATAATGAAAAAATCATATCAATAAATCAATGGTTTTCAGCAATAATATTATTTTATTTAGGTATAAAATTTTTTAGAAATGCATTTAAGGTTAATAAATATAATGAAAGGAGAGAAGAATTTTTTGGATATAAAGGTAGTGTAGGATTGGCACTAGCGACAAGTATAGATGCATTTATTTTAGGAATAGGATTTGGCTTATTGAGAACAGAAATTATAAGTAATATTTTAATTTTATTTATAGTAACAAGTATATTAGTTACTATTGGTTTATGGGTTGGATACTGTATGGGCAACAAATATAAAAAACAAATAGATATTTGTGGGGGAATTATTCTTTTAGCTATTGGTATAAAAATTATATGTAATTATTTTAATATTATTTGAAAGGGAGAGATATTTAAATGTTAAGTCCAAAATATAAAATTCAACAATTTGCATTAAAACAAGTCTTAGGATATTTAAAGAAAGATCCGGAAAAGAATTTACCTAAAATAATTGAATGGATTAGAAAGTTTGATACAGAAAAAATATATGTTGATCAATATGATATGATAGAAGGATATTTAAAAGATCCAGAAAATAACTGGACTAAACTAATGTGTAACATAATCAATAATGTACATCCAAACATAGTTCAAACAGTATTTACTAATTTCCTATTAAATGCATCTATTAGAGGTTGGGCTGAAATACAAAGAAATAAAGATAAGTATGGCCATGAAATACCATTTACAATATTAGTAGATCCAACTACAGCTTGTAATAAGCATTGTGTAGGATGTTGGGCAGCAGATTACAATAAGGCTTTAAATTTAAGCTATGAACAACTAGATAAGCTATTTACAGAAGGAAAGGAATTAGGAATATACTTCTATATAATGACTGGTGGAGAACCATTAGTAAGAAAGAGTGATATATTAAAGCTTGCTAAAAAGCATAATGATTGTGTATTTATGTTCTTCACAAATGGTACATTAATAGACCAAAAATTCTGTGATGATTTAATTGAAGTTGGCAATTTAGTACCGACAATTAGTGTTGAAGGATTTGATGATGCTACAGATGGAAGAAGAGGGGAAGGCTCTTGGAAAGATATAATGAGAGCTATGGAGCTTATGAAATCTAATAGAATTCCATTTGGATTCTCAACTTGCTTTACAACAGCTAATTGCGATAGCGTTCTTTCAGAAGAATTTATTGATTTAATGATAGATAAAGGGGCATATTTCTCTTGGTATTTCACATTTATGCCAATAGGCTGTAAAACAGATACATCATTAATGGCAAATCCAGATCAAAGAGAAAAATTATATAGAACTATAAGGGGCTGGCGTAGTACTAAAGCTATATTTAATATGGATTTCTGGCATGATGCTGAATATGTTGGAGGATGTGTTGCAGGAGGAAGAAGATACTGCCATATAAATGCAAATGGTGATGTAGAGCCTTGTGTATTCTGCCATTATTCAAATGCAAATATAAAAGATGTATCTTTAATAGAAGCTTTAGGTCAACCATTATTTATGGAATATCAAAAGAATCAACCATTTAATCAAAATCAATTCAGACCATGTCCAATATTAGATAATGCACCTAAGATAGCAGAAATGGTTAAAAATTCAGGTGCTAAATCTACTGAATTTATAGATCCAGAAAATGTAGATGATTTATGTAAGAAGACTATAAATTATGGATTAACATGGGCTAAGAGAGCAGAGCCATTATGGAAAGAAAATCTAGAAAATAAACAAAAAGCTAAGGAAGAAAAGAATAAAAAAGAAAATAATGATTGTTTAATTAAAAATTAGTTTGTGTAGGCAGTAAGGAAACTTACTGCCTATTTTTTGAATAAAATTTAGTTATTTTGGAATAATTTTTAATATGAATCTTTTTTAGATTCATGTGCTTTGCTGTTAGTAGTTTATTTATTATCAATAGCGCCCTAATAAAAAATATTAACAGCAAAGTCTTATCTATATTAGATAAAATAAATAGAATAGGAGTTACTTATGGATTTAGAAAAAAGCTTTTTAAAAACATTTTTAGGTAAATTTAAAGGTGTTTCTTTTAATGTAGAATTTTGGGATGGAGATGAAGTTAAGGTAGGTGAAGATAATCCAAAGTTTAAAATTATACTTCATAAACCATTAAAAAAGAAAGATATATTAACAAGTACTACATTAGCGTTTGGTGAAGCCTATATGAAAGGTGATATAGAAATAGAAGGTGATTTATTTACTGTATTTGATGAATTACTTAAATGCATAGATGAATTTTCAACTAACTTTGGAGCATTAACAAAGATATTTGGTGGATCAACTTCTATGAAGAAACAAAAAGAAGAAGTTACATCACATTATGATATAGGTAATGATTTTTATAAAATATGGTTAGATGATACATTAAGTTATTCTTGTGCTTATTTTAAGAAGTGTGATGATACTTTACATGATGCGCAAATGAATAAGATTCATCATATATTAAAGAAGTTAAATTTATCAGAAGGATTATCATTGCTTGATATAGGCTGTGGCTGGGGTGGATTATTAATAGAAGCAGCTAAACTCTATAAGGTAAAAGGATTAGGAATTACTTTAAGTGAAGAACAATACAAGGCATTTAAAGAAAGAATAGAAAGGGAAAACCTTCAAGATTATATAGATGTAAAAATAATGGATTATAGAGAACTATCCAAAAGTCATCTTAAATTTGATAGAGTAGTTAGTGTTGGAATGTTAGAGCATGTTGGAAGACCCAATTATGATTTGTTCTTTAAAAATGTAGATTCTGTATTAAAGAAAGGGGGATTATTCTTATTACATTATATAAGTGGTCTCCAAGAATCAGAGGGAGATGCATGGATTAAGAAGTATATATTCCCAGGTGGGGTTCTACCAAGTTTTAGAGAAATTATAAATATATCTGGTGATTATAAATATCATACAATAGATGTTGAAAGTTTAAGACTACATTATAAAAAGACATTATTAATGTGGGCTAAAAATTTTGATGATAACATAGATAAAATTAAGATAATGTTTGATGATGAATTTATTAGAATGTGGAGAATGTACTTATATGCATGTGCAGCTGTATTTAATAATGGTATAGTAGATTTACATCAAATATTATTTGTAAAAGGTGTTAATAATGAATTGCCAATGACAAGAGATTATATGTATAAATAAAAAAAGTGGCATAAGCCACTTTTTTTAACCCGAATATTTTAAAACACACTTAAATTATTGATATTTAATGTTATTCTCCAAGAATTTCGTTAATAGCATTTTTATAAGCATCAGCTTTTGCACCAAATATTGCTTGAACGCCGTTTCCAACTTCAACAACACCAGCAGCTCCAAGAGCTTTTAATTGATCCTTATTAACATTTGCTTTATCTTTAACTTCAACTCTTAATCTTGTGATACAAGCATCAACAGATACTATGTTTGCTTCTCCACCTAAAGCTTCTAATACTAGAGGAGCTTTTTCAGCTATTTCACCTTTAGCAGAAGTTTTTGCAGGAGCAGCTGCAGCACCGTTACCTTTTTCTTTTTGGTAATCAGCTTTTGTAAATAACTTAGTTTCTTCGTTATCTTCTTCTCTACCTGGAGTCTTTAAGTTTAACTTAGTAATTAAGAAGTAGAATACGAAGTAGTAAAGTACAGCATATACAGCACCAACAACAAGTACCCAGTACCAGTTAGTTGGAACACCAGCACCAGCTGGAAGTAAACCGAATAATGCGTAGTCAATTACACCACCAGAGAATGTCATACCTATAAATACGTTTAGTAAATCCATTAACATGAATGATAATCCAGCGAATACACAGTGTACAGCATATAATGCTGGAGCAACGAATAAGAATGTAAATTCTAATGGTTCAGTAATACCAGTTAAGAATGATGTTAAAGCAGCTGTAGCTAATAATGAACCAACAATTTTCTTCTTACTTGGTTTAGCAGCTTTGTACATAGCAAGTGCAGCACCAGGAAGACCGAACATCATGAATGGGAATTTACCAGCCATGAATCTAGTTGTTCCACTTATAACATCACTCATAGTTGAAGCAGAAGCACCAACTAAGCTTGACATACTTGATAATTGTACGAAGTATGCTGTGTTTGCACCAGCAACAGTTTGAACAGAACCATTAACTAAAACATTACCTTCAACTAATGAACTATACCAGAATGGAGTATAGAATACATGGTGTAATCCAAATGGTATTAAAGCTCTTTCTATTAATCCATAGAAGAATGTTCCGATTGCACCAGCATTTTTAACTAATGTAGATAATACACTGATACCATCTTGAACAACTGGCCAAGCAAATGCTAATATTGCACCAACAAATGCCATAGTAACAGCAGTAACTATAGGAACGAATCTTGATCCAGAGAAGAATCCTATAATAGCTGGTAATTGGATTGTGTGGAATTTATTGTGTAATAAAGCAGTAACTAAACCAGTAATTACACCACCGAATACTGACATGTTTAATGTAAATATACCAACATTAGTAGTAACATAAGTACCATATTTACCAACTGAGTCAGCAGTAACAACACCTAATTGAGTAACACCTAAAGCTAAAAGTGTAGATATAACTTGGTTCATAACTAAGAAACCAAATACAGCAGCTAAAGCAGCAGTACCTTTATCTTTTTTAGCTAGACCAACAGCAACACCAACAGCAAATAATATTGGTAAGTTACCGAATACGATATCCCCTACATTTTTCATAACTGTTAATATAGCAGTAACTGCTGGGATATTAACAACAGCAATTAATCCTTTGTATATTGCAGGAGCATCTTGTAAAGTTGCGATACCTAAGAACGCACCACCTATACCAAGTAAGATACCTGCAATTGGAAGAGCAGCAATTGGAAGCATTATAGCTTTACCAATTCTTTGTAGAAATTGCATCATTTTATTATTCCTCCTAAAATCTATAGTTTTTTAATAAATTAAATATAATAGCATGGGACTAAATGTAATGTTTTAAATTAAACAATAAAAAAAGGCCCAAATATCTATAAATTATATAATTATCCCATAAGTATTATTTGAGATATAATAATAATTTATACATATTTAAGCCTTGCCTGCATCACCAGTAACACGCTCGTTATTCGATTACATTAGTTATAATAGCATAGTAAAAAACTGCTGTAAAGGATTTTTATAAAAAAATTTTTTTATAAAGGGAAAAAATGTAATAAACAATAAGTATAAATAACAAAATGATAAAATCCTAGAAAAATACATTGAGAATAATATATTTTTTTTGTAAAATGATTATTATTAAACAATAGGGGGGAGACAGAATGTCATACATATTTTCATATGCATTATTAATAGCTTCAGTATATTGTTCATATAAATTAGCTAAAGAAAAATCTCAAAGTCATATTGTTTGGCCAATAGTTACTGTAATTTTAGGACCAGCAATATTTATTATTCAATATTTAGTGACATTATTTAAGGAAAAGAAAATGATTTAATTTAATTAAAGCTGTGGGTTATATTAAGTATAAATATTTTAATGTAATCCACAGCTTATTTTTATATTTAAGTAAATAATTTATATGTTAAAAATGATTAATATGTGGATTGCTAATAATATATATAAGAAAAGTTATCCACAAAATGTGGATAACTTTTAAAAAGTGTTGAAAACTTTTTCCAAAGTATTGACACAATATATTAGGGTACTACAAAAATTAATAACTATATAGGGGGTAATGTAAAAAAAACAAGCAGTTTGTAGAATAAAAAAAATCGAACAAGCATTCTTTTAAAAAGTTATCAACAATATTAACAGAATTGTGGACAAAATCTGTGGATAACCCGATATTTAAGTAATTATTCGGATAAAAACATATGAATATATAATTATAGGTTGTGGATAACTATTATTAAGAGATATAATAAATCTTAAATAATAATAGAAAAAAGACATAATTTGTAAGGATTTGAGGAGAAAACATGAAATATAATAAAAAAATAGTAACAGCAGAATTTATAAGCAGACCAAATAGATTTAATGCAGTAGTTAAATTAAATAGAGAAGAGATTACTGTACATGTACCTAATACAGGAAGATGTAGGGAACTTCTTATACCAGGGTGTACAGTTTTTCTAAGAGAAGAACTAAATCCTACTAGGAAGACCCCCTATGATTTAGTGGCAGTATATAAGGAAGATAAATTAATAAGTATAGATTCACAGATACCTAATAAAGTAGTTGAAGAAGCATTAAAAAATGGTAAGGTAAAAGAACTTAGTCAGTATACTAAAATTTTGAGAGAAAAAACTTTTGGAAAAAGCCGATTTGATTTTAAGATTTCAAATGATGAAAATGAAGAATATTTTTTAGAGGTAAAGGGAGTAACTTTAGAGGATAAGGGATATGCAAGATTTCCAGATGCACCGACAGAAAGAGGAGCAAAGCATTTATTAGAATTAGTAGAAGCTAAAAAGCAAGGGTATGGTGCTGGAGCAATGTTCTTAATTCAGTTAAAAGATGTTAATAAATTCTCACCAAATGATGAAAGGGATCAGGAGTTTGGTAAGGCTCTTAGATTTGCAAAAGAAAATGGTGTAGATATTTTTGCGTATAATTGCATAGTTACTGAAGATGGAATCGAGATAAATGAACCAGTTGAAATAATACTTTAATCAGTTACAAGTGACAGGTGACAAGTTAAGAATGAAACTCTTGGAAGTTTCTTTAAAAAAATAGCTTCAATCATTTTAATTATTGAAGCTATTTTTTTATTTTAATTTAGCCATAGCTAAATTTATTCTTTAACTTGCAATTTGAAACTTATCATTCTAAACTAATGAAGCTTGTCACTTATCAGTTGAAATTTCTCAATTGCTAAAATTGAGACTTTAAACTAACAAAGGTTGTTATTTATAAATGATGAATTTCTAACTTTCTTCTCTAATAATACTAATGGTTAATACATTATCAATATAAGTAACTTTAGCTGAATTTATCATCATTCCTACTAATGTAAGCTCAGTATCAAACTCACACTCACCGCCTAAGTTCCAATAATAATTTTCTACTTCACGTTGCCTTGGAGTATTTAATATATCTATTAAAGATTCTAATTCATCTTTTGAAATATTATCTATTTTACCATAAATATTAAAGTAAGAATTCTTAGAATCAGAATTTAAATCAATATGAACATCGGTAGTTCCAAATTTGTAAAAGTAAGCAATTAATTCGTTAATGATTTTAATGTTTTTTTCAATTTTAAATTTCATAAGTTAAATCTCCTTTTTGAAGGTGGTTATTAACGGAATTAATATCATTGCTACAAAGCCGCCTGCTAAACCATTATTATAAAGATTAAGCCCACCATGCAAATATCCTATATTTGTTACTATATTAACGTGAATTACACCAGCTAGTATACCATATTTCCAACCAAATTTACCACATATAGGAGCTAAAGTTGTAGAAAATAATATTGATAATAGCAAAGAGGGTGAAGTGATAGGATTTACATTGAATAAAGCAGCAATACTTGCTCCAATAACAACAGGAATTGTGTTTTTTATGTTTTTTCCAAAGGCACCAAATCCAATTATAGTGAAAATACCGCATATTGTAGCTCCATTTAAGTCACCACCAATAAGTACAACAAAAAGAGTAGCAAGTATTCCTAATATACCCATATTTATATAAGTTGTTTCACCAAAAAGGATATAAAAATCACTAATAAGTCTACCAGTTTGTTTATTTATAGTGGATAAAGTAGATTTCTTATTTTTGCCACGAATTAATCCAACTATAATTAAGTAAAAACAACATATCATTAATAGAATAAATAATATTTTATTAGAACCACTATGCCAAATTAATCTTGAATCAAAATTTACTCCAAAGCTCCTTAATATAGACATCAATAAAGTGGCAAGTAATCCACTAGCAAAGCCTATATTGTATAAGTTATATCCATTATGAGCTTTAATGCTATGAGAGGCTATAGGTGGTAATATAAAGCCAACTAAAACCCCAAGTAATATTCCAATTAGAAAGTCTATTGGAGTGGATAAATGATCTCCAAAGCTTATTTGACTAACTATAGGAGAAAGGCTAGTCCCAAGTATTGCTACTAAAATATAATTAAGAAAAGGTTCCTTTTGATATCTTGAGAATAAGTAAACTCCTAAAATAATAGGCCATATATTAAAAATGTTCTTACCTAAAAAAGAAAAGCCAGTCATAAGCCATAAAGACATAATTGTTGACCCATTAGGTTTAATACCGTTAATCATTAAAAGTGAAATGGATAATAAACTAGTTAATGATGCATTAACTAAAGCGGCACCAATTCCGCCAAGTTCCATATAATCTGTTATTAGTATATCAGAAGAAAATATTATTCTTTTTAATCCTTGATAGATTTCCAGTGGAGAAGCTAAGAAGAATGCAAAAATAATGAATAATAAATACAAAAAGGAAAGGATTACATATGGGGGATAATAATTTTTAAAAGATTTCATTAAAACACCTCATAAGTCAAATTATAAATTTTAAATATATTGAAGTGAACTAATATTCCTAATTTAAAAGCTAGTTAATAGAAAATAAATACAATGTGCTCATTCAACGTTAGGAAAAGAAGTTACTTCTAACATAAAATACTATATTGCATATTTATTAATATTTTATCAAATTTTATTTGTTTTTTATATATAAAGTGTTAACTTTTAGTTCAATTTGTTTTAAAGTTCTTTAAATCTTGAATTAAACTAGTATAATTATATTTATAAAACAAGTAATAGGAGTGTTAAGATGGAGATTAAAAAGCATAAAACTGTACCTGAAATAAAAGGTATCTTAAGAAGTCATGTTATTGAAGTACCTTCATGTATTAGAGATTGTTCAGGAATAAAAATATTTGGTAAAAGAATAAAATCTTTATTATTTACAACTGATGTTGCAATTATTAGGAATACAAATGCAGATGCTATTATAGCTGTATATCCATTTACTCCTCAACCGTTAATAACAGCAGCTTTAGTAATGGCTGCAGATGTACCAGTTTTTTGTGGAGTTGGAGGAGGAATAACTCAAGGTAAAAGAGTTGTTAATTTAGCATTAGATGCAGAGTTTAAAGGGGCAATGGGAGTAGTTGTTAATTCACCTACGTCAAATGAGGTTGTTTCAAAAATTAAAGAAACTATAGATATACCATTAATAGTGACGGTAGTATCTATTCACGAAAATATAAGAGAAAGAATAGAAGCAGGAGCTACTATATTAAATGTTTCAGGTGGTAAAAACACTCCAGAGATAGTTAAAAAGATAAAGGACGAGTTCCCAGATTTTCCAGTTATAGCTACAGGAGGGCCAAATGAAGAAACAATAAGAAAAACAATAGAAGCAGGAGCAAATGCAATAACTTATACACCACCAGCAAATGGTGATACTATGAGTAATCTTATGGATAAATATAGAAGTGAATAATTAAAATGGAATAAAAAATAAAATATGGTTGAATAATTCAATTAATATGGTATCATATTAATAACGATGTACATATGATATATGAATGAAACTTTTAAGCATAACAGAGAAAAGTGAGTTTAATTATTTAAGAGAAAATTTAATAGAATACCTATGTTAGAGGTGCTGTTTATAAAGAGTAGTAAATAGGAGCTGGCGAGCTAAGATGATTTATGAAAGGTATGATGGCCGAAGGAATAATTTATGCAAAAAGTTATTTCTGGGTATGCATAGAATATATGTATAACTGTCACGAAAGTGGAGTGCTAAAAAGGTGCAATTATTCAATCAAGGGAATTGAATTTATTTTTGAATTAAAATTGCATTTTAATAAGTAAACTACCTCAATAGGTTTTCTATAGGGGTAGTTTTTTATTATTATTTTTATAAATTGGTAGTTTGTGAATATGGATAACAAAAGTAGTTTTAGTGAATAACCTATTAATGACGTCTATAATATCTAACTCCTAATTAATAATATTTTGGAGGTATAACAATGAAATTATTTGGGGCAATGGAAATTGAAAGTAATGAATTATGTATAGGAGGAATTAGCTGTAGTGATTTAGTTAAAGAATTTGGTTCACCGCTATATGTAATGGATGAAAATTTATTAATTAGCACATGCAAAAGTTATTATGATAATTTTAAGTGTAAAGAGAATCATAATAGAGTTGCATATGCAGGGAAGGCTTTTTTAACAAAGGCAATGTGTAAGCTTGTAAATGAGCAAGGACTTTATTTAGATGTAGTATCTGGGGGAGAATTATTTACAGCATATAAAGCGGGATTTCCTTTAAATAAAGTGTATTTTCATGGAAATAACAAAAGCAGAGGAGAAATTGAATTAGGAGTTAAACTTGGGGTTGGAAGATTTGTTGTAGATAATTTAGATGAAATGAAAATGCTAAATGAAGAGGCTGGAAAAAATAATATAAAGCAAGATATTTATTTAAGATTAACCCCTGGAATAGAAGCTCACACACATGATTATATTAAAACAGGACAAATAGATTCAAAATTTGGATTTGCACCTGTTGGAGAAACTATTATGAATGCAGTAAAACTTGCTTTAGATTGTGAAAATCTGAATTTAAAGGGCTTACATTGCCATATAGGATCTCAAATATTTGAAACAGAACCTTATAAGGATGCTGTTGAAATAATGATGAATTTTATGAAAGAAATTAAGGACCAAACAGGACATATAATACCTGAATTAGATTTAGGTGGTGGATTCGGTATACATTATACTGATGAAGATAAACCAAGAGAACCAAAGGAGTACTGTGAGGTAATATTAAATAAAGTTGATGAAGTTTGTTCAAGATTAAATATAGAAAGACCAATACTAACTATAGAACCAGGAAGGTCAATAGTTGGAAATGCAGGTATAACACTTTATACAATTGGAGCAATTAAGAATATTGAAGGTGTTAGGACTTATGTTTCTGTAGATGGAGGAATGACTGATAATATAAGACCTGCATTATATGGAGCTAAGTATGAAATGGCTATAGCTAATAAAATTGATGAAAAAGCTAATACTAGGGTTGCAATAGCAGGAAAGTGTTGCGAATCAGGAGATATATTTATTGAAGATATTTGTATACAAAAGCCAGAGATAGGAGATATATTAGCTGTATTTTCAACAGGAGCATATGGATTTTCAATGTCTAGTAATTATAATAAAAATCCTAAAGCACCAGTTGTATTTATTAAGGATGGAGTTGTAAGGCTTGTATCTAAGAGACAAAGTTATGAGGAACTTTTAGAGCTAGAAGTTTAGGTAGTTAAGAGTTAATAGTTAAGAGTTGAATTAAAAACTCCTTAGGAGTTTCTTTAAAAAATAGCCTAAATCATCGGAGATGATTTAGGCTATTTTGTTTTTAAATTCAGGTTGAGCTGAATTTATTCCTAAACTCTACACTTGTCATTTGCTACCTGTCAGTTATTAAGCTTGTCACTTACTAAGAGTGTTAGCTAAAAATATTTTCGCTTTAAGTTTCTCTTGTATTAATCTTACTAACAATGTTATTTTTATTTTATAGCTTAAAATTTTTTAATTATATTTAAGTATATAAATATTTTGAATCAGTATTATAAATTAAATACTTTGAAAGTATTAATAGTTAATATTTTAATATAACATTAAATTTTTTGTAACAGAAATGACATAATAACACTATATAATGAAGAGTGATACTATTAGTTATTAATGAAATGTGATATACTTATAAGCAGTTATTGAAATTATGGTAAGTTTCAATATAAATAAATTTAAAGTATATAGTTTATTTACTTGTTATTGACTTTACATCTTAAATAAAGATTAATAAACAGAGGGTATTAGTATGGGAAAAAAGAAATTTATAGTGGACAGAATAGAAGGAAATTCTATTGTTTTAGAAGATGAAAAACAGGGTATAATCTTAATAGATATAAATTTGTTTGATACTAAACCTAGTGAAGGCGATGTAGTAGTTGAGATTGATGATAATTCATTTAAGGTAAATGAAGACGCAACTAAAGAGCGAAAAAGTAATATAAATGCTTTAATGAAAGGTATGTGGGAAGAGTGAGCCAAGATGTAAAAAAAACGAACTTTTTTAATGATTGGATTGTACCAATAGTAGTAGCTGTAATATTAGCATTTTTAATTAATAGGTTTTTAATTTTTAAGGTTAAAATTCCATCAGAATCTATGGTTCCAACATTAAATGTTGGTGATAGATTGTTTGTTAGCAGAGTTTATAATCCAGAAAAGCTTAAGCGTGGTGAGATAGTAGTTTTTCATTCGGAAGAAAAAGATGAAGATATGATTAAAAGACTAATAGGATTACCAGGTGATAAAGTTATTATAAAAGATGGTGTGGTTAGCGTAAATGGAGAAACACTTCAAGAAAACTATATAGGAACCGCAGATAATTATACAGGTGAATTTGAAGTGCCAGAAGGTAAGTATTTCTTTTTAGGAGATAATAGATATTGGTCTTTAGATTCTAGATATTGGAATGATCCATATATTGATGGTAGTGAAATAAAAGGTAAAGCTCAAATAAAGGTATATCCATGGAAAGACTTTGGAAAAATAGAATAAGAGCTTATAAAAAGACATTAAGAGTTAGTAGGAGAAATAAAAAAGTATGAATAATAATGTGAACAATAGAAAAGGCGGAGAAAAGAAGAAGAATAACAATAATAAGTTCTTATTAATTTATGTTGTAGTAGCTTTCTTGTTTTTATATTCATTTTCGACAGCTAAGGAAATGTTAACGACAAAGGAAATTTCATATAATGAATTTGTTCAAATGGTTAAAGATAAGGAAGTTAAAGAAGTTACTGTAGATGGGACAGCACTTGTAATAACACCTCAAGATTCAAGTGATATGAAAGGTAAAGTTCTTTATACAGGAAATGCAGATAATCCAGATTTAATACAATTATTAATAGATAATGACGTACAGTATTATCCTCAAATAACAAAGCAACAATCTGTATGGATGGACTTTATTATATTAAATGTACTTCCATTAGTAATAATGTTCTTTGTGGTTAGATTTATATTTAACAAAATGTCTAAAAAAATGGGCGGAGGTCCAATGGGCATGGGTGGCATGGGTAAAAGTAATGCCAAAGTATATGTTGAAAAAGATATAAAAGTAAGTTTTGAAGATGTTGCAGGGCAAGATGAAGCTAAAGAATCATTAACAGAAATAATAGATTTCCTTCATAACCCTAAGAGATATACAGAAATAGGTGCTAAATTGCCTAAGGGTGCTCTTTTAGTAGGGCCTCCAGGGACAGGTAAGACTCTTATAGCAAAAGCTGTTGCTGGTGAAGCAAAGGTTCCATTCCTTTCAGTTTCAGGTTCAACTTTCGTTGAAATGTTTGTTGGTATGGGTGCAGCTAAGGTAAGAGATTTATTTAAAGAAGCAGAAAAAATGGCTCCTTGTATAATATTTATAGATGAAATTGATTCTATAGGTAAGAGTAGAGATAATCAAATGCAAAGTAATGATGAAAGAGAACAAACTTTAAATCAATTACTTACTGAGATGGATGGATTTGATACATCAAAAGGAATAGTTATTTTAGGTGCAACTAATAGACCTGAAATATTAGATAAAGCGCTTTTAAGACCAGGTAGATTTGACAGAAGAGTTATTGTTGATAGACCTGACTTAAAAGGAAGAATTGCAATATTAAATGTTCACTCTAAGGATGTTAAGATGTCACCAGAAGTTAACTTAGAATCAGTTGCAAAGGGAACTCCAGGTGCTGTAGGTGCTGACCTTGCTAATATAGTAAATGAAGCAGCTTTAAGAGCAGTTAGAAGTGGAAGAGAAACAGTTATTCAAGAAGATTTAGAAGAAGCAGTTGAAGTTATAATTGCTGGTAAAGAAAAGAAAGATAGAATTCTTTCTAAGAAAGAAAGAGAAGTTGTTGCATTCCATGAAGTTGGGCATGCATTAGTTGCTGGACTTTTAGAAGGAACAGATCCAGTTCATAAAATTACAATAGTTCCAAGAACAATGGGTGCATTAGGATATACTATGCAACTTCCAGAAGAGGAAAAATACCTTGTTTCTAAAGAAGAATTAATGAACCAAATAATGGTTATGCTTGGTGGTAGAGCTGCAGAAGAGGAAGTGTTTAATCTTGTATCTACAGGAGCTTCAAACGATATTGAAAGAGCAACTCAAACAGCAAGAAATATGGTTACTATTTATGGTATGACTGATAACTTTGATATGATGGCTTTAGAATCAGTTCAAAACAGATACTTAGATGGTAGAGCAGTTAGAAATTGTAGTGAAGAAACTTCTACTTTAGTAGATAAAGAAGTTTTATCTATAATTAGAGAGTGCCATCAAAAAGCAAGAGAAATATTAAGAGAAAATAGAGATTTATTAGATAAGATTTCTGAATACTTATTAGAAAAAGAAACTATTTTCGGAGATGAATTCTTTAAGTTTGTATATGAAAAATATCCAGAATTAAAGGAAAAGAGAGAAGAAGAAAAGAAAAGCAGAGAGCTTGAAAATAACAAAAAAAAGGCAGATGAAGTTTCAGAAGAAATTTCAGAAGACTTACAAGATGCTAAAGTAGCACAAGAAGTTATTGAAGCTGTTGAAAAAGAAGAAGAAGATATAATGAAACAATCATCTTCTAATGATGAAGTTATATTAGATATGGACAAAGAAAAAGAGTCTGAGGAAGAAACTAAAGAAGACTAAGATAAGGCTTAAAAAGTATATTAAAACTCAGAAAATAAACTAAAAGATAAATTATAAATAGGTATAATTAATAAGGGGTTAAGCTATTATTTTATAGCTTAACTCCTTTAAACTCTTAACTATAAATATACTTTTAACTCAAAACTATTAACTATTAACTAACCGAAGGGGTGCGTGGAGCTTTGAATAAATTTGAATTTTTACAAGAAGAACAAAATTTAGAATATACTCTTAATTTATTAAGTAAAGAAATATTAAATTACATACAAAAAAGAAAAGATGTTGCAGATTACATATTAGAGTATAGAAAGAAGTTTATTGAAGAATATAGAGATGATGAAGATAAAGTAATGGAATACTTTGACCATGAGAGATATGTCAAAGAGGAAATGTATAGAACTATAGATAGAAAGTTAGCTGAATTTACAAAGTTAAAAGAATCTCCTTACTTTGGTAAAGTTAATTTTGAGGATAATGGATATGCTGAAGAAATTTATGTTGGAAGATATGGATTAACTCCGGAAGGAAGCTTTGATGCAGCAATAGTTGACTGGAGAGCACCAGTTGCTTCATTATTCTATAAAGGAACATTAGGAAATACTAGTTATAAATCTCCAGAGGGGGAAGTTCCAGTTGATATATTAGCTAGAAGACAAATACTTATTAAAAAAGGTAAGCTTGAGGGCTGCTTTGATTCTGATGTAGATGTTAAAGATGATATTTTACAAATGATTTTATCTTCAAATGCTGGGGAAAAGCTTAAGGATATAGTTATGACTATCCAAAAAGAGCAAGATGAAATTATAAGAGAAGAAAGAATGAAAGTTGTAGTTGTTAATGGAGTTGCAGGTTCAGGAAAAACAACAATAGCACTTCATAGAGTTGCATATCTTTTATATAATTTTAGAGAACAATTAGGAGATAAAGTATTAATATTAGGACCTAATGATATATTTATTGATTATATAGGGGATGTCCTTCCTACTTTAGGAGAAAGTAATGTTAATCAACAAACATTTGCTAGTTTTGCAATAAATGAAATTGGATTACATGAACCAGTAATTGATATTACAGCTTATTTAGAAGAAGTTCTAAATGGAAATGAAGAAATAATAAGTGAGATAAAATATAAGGGCGGGGAAGAATTTATAACTGTTTTAGATGAAAAATGTGACGAATTAGAGGCTAACTACTTTAATTTTAAACCTGCTAAATTCTTTGATGAAGAAGTAGTTTCAGTAGAAGAAATTAACGAGTTATTTGAAAAACATTATAAATACATGCCTTTATTTAGAAGAAGTCAAAAGATAAAGAGAATTATTACTTCAAAGCTTAAAGATAAGAGAGATGAACTAGTAAGAAATTTAAATAATGAGGTAAAAGAAAAATTATCAGCTCTTTCAGAAGAACAATTAGTAATTGAACAAAACAATATAGAGTTCCAAAGAAAGATAAGAATTAGAGAAATTGTTAGAGAACTTATGACTCAAAAAAACAATTTAGCTAAATGGATAGATAATGAAAGTATTGTAGACATTTATAAAGAATTTACTAAGACTCAAAACTTATCATACTTAGATTTACCAGCAATACTTTATTTAATGATTAAACTTGATGGTAAAAAAGTTAGTCAAGAAATTAAGCATATAGTAATTGATGAAGCTCAAGATTATAGCATGCTTCAATTTATTGTATTAAAAGAATTAACAGGTTGTAGAAGCTACACTATAGTTGGAGATGCAAATCAAAGATTAATTAAAGTAGAAGAAACACCTGCAATGCTTAGGTTAAAATCTTTATTTGGTGGATTTGTTAAGAACTATGCTTTAAATAAGAGTTATAGATCTACATTCCAAATCATGGAGTATGCAAGTAAATTATTAAATGAAGATGCAATAGTTCCTTTTGTTAGAAAAGGTAAGTATGATGTTGAAGAAATTGATGTTAAAGATCAAGATGATTTAATTGATACTATTTTAGAGACATTAGAAGATTATGATGATGAAAATTATGATAATATTGCAATAATAACTAAGGATAAGGAACAACTTAGAAGAATAGCGCCAGAGCTTAAAAAGTTTACTAAGCTTTTGGCATTTGATAGAGAAGATGTTATTTACAGAGGTGGGAAAGTCATAGTTCCTTCTTATTATGCAAAAGGACTTGAGTTTGATGGAGTTATAATAGTTAATTTTGATGATAATACAGATGATTTAGTAAAATATATTATGGCAACTAGAGCTCTACATAGATTAAAGGTAATTAATTTTAAATAAATAGTAGGACTGCAAAGTTAATCGAATGAATGGATTAACTTTGCAGTTTTTTTATAGTCAGAAGTAAATATATATATTAAAATTAAATGTCTATACATTTGATTTTAAATATGTTGGTAAAGAATGAAAGCGATATGAATTGGAATAAGAAATTAATATTTTAAGGAGGTTGTTTTTAATAAAGTGTATATAAATAGTGCAAAATGAGTATGAAAATAAAAAAACAAAAAATATTTTAAAAAACGCTTGAAATGTATAGACAATGGATATACAATGTATACATAAGGTAAGTAAACGAATACATGAATCAAATAAATGTTTGGAGGTATATATTATGATAAAAATTATGTTAGCTTGCTCAGCAGGTATGTCAACAAGTTTATTAGTAACAAAAATGCAAGAGGCTGCAAAGGAAAAAGGAGTAGAGTGTGAAATCTGGGCGATTTCAGAAGTAAATCTACAAAGTGAAATTGAAAAGTGCGATGTTTTATTATTAGGGCCACAAGTTAGATACATTTTAAGTAAAGCTAAGGATTTAGCAGCACCACACGGAATTCCAGTAGAAGTTATTAATATGATGGATTACGGAAGATGTAATGGTAAAGCTGTTTTAGAAAGAGCATTAGAATTAAAGAAATAAGATATAAGTATGATTTAAAGAAAGTGGTATTGAGAATTAATGGGAAATTATAAAAATATCAAGATAAAGGTAGGGGAACGATATGGAAAAGTTTATGGCTTTTATGGATAAGTACATTACACCATATGCAGCTAAGATGGGAGCACAAAGACATTTAGTAGCAGTAAGAGATGCTTTCGTTGCAATGATACCGTTAACAATAATAGGTTCGTTAGCAACACTTATAAATAACGCACCAATAAAGGCATTAAGTAACTTTTTAGCAGATAATACATTTGGACAGCAAATAAAATCATTAAACGGAGATATATGGTTTGGAACATTAGCTATTATGGCTTTACTTTTAGTAATAGGTGTTGCATATAATTTAGCTAAATCATATGAAGAGAATGGGCTTCAATCAGCAATGATAGCAACATCAATATTTATTCTTTTAATTCCACAAGTTGCAAAGATTGCAATTGATGGACAACCTGCAGTAGAAGGTTGGGGATTCATTGGAGTTGCATACTTAGGAACAGGAGCATTATTTACAGCAATTATAATAGGAATTTTATCAACAGAAGTATTTATTAGATTAGGAAAACTAAAACAATTAGTAGTTAAAATGCCTGAGGGGGTTCCACCAGCAGTATCAAGATCATTTGCTAAGTTAATCCCAGGTATGTTAACAGTAGTTATATTTGCAGTTGCAGGATTATTAATAAGATTAGCAGCAGATGGACAATTCTTAACAGATTTAATAAACAAATACTTAGGAATTCCATCAAGTAATATAACAGATACATTACCATCAGCTATATTGATAGCATTCTTTATTCATGGATTATGGTTTGTTGGTTTACATGGAGCAAATATTGCATTACCTTTCACAGGAACAATGTTAACTAACTTAGGAGCACAAAATGCAGAAATGATTCAAAATGGAGCTCCATTAGATCAATTACATGTATTAGCAGGACCGTTCTTTGATGCTTTCGTATTCATGGGAGGATCAGGAGTAATAATTGGATTATTAATTGCTATAGCAATTGCAGGTAAGAGAAGAAGAGATATGCTTGCTTTAGGATTAGCACCATCAATCTTCAACATTAGTGAACCAGTAATATTTGGATTACCAATCGTATTAAATCCTATATTCGGAATACCATTTGTAATAGCACCAATAGTTACAACAATAATATCATATTTATCAATTTCATTTGGATTAGTTCATCCAATAATAATGGCAACTATGCCTTGGACTACACCTCCAATACTTGGTGGATTTATGGCAACAGGACATTGGTCAGGAGCAGTTTTATGTATAGTTAATATAGCAGTTTCAATCTTAATATACTTACCATTCGTGGCTATGGCAGAAAAGATGGATGCTAGAAAAATGGAAATGGATCAAGTAGCTTAATTGATATAGAAAAATAAGCATAGGAGTTTGGAGTTAATAAAAGAATAAAGTTGACATAAATGTTGACTTTATCCCAAACTCAAAACTCCTAACATTTTATATTTTGTTTTATATTCATTTACAAAGTGAGTAAAAATCAGCATATAAAATGCTATCTTAAATGAGATTATAGAAAATAAGAACTATTAAATAAAATACAATACATACAGATTAATTAAAGCAAATTTATAAATATAAATGTTAGGATGGTGGACAATATGAAAAATGGTATTAAAAATAGTTACAATCGGTGGAGGATCAAGCTATACTCCAGAATTAGTTGAAGGATTTATAAAAAGACATAAAGAGCTACCTGTTAAGGAATTATGGTTAGTTGATATAGAAGAAGGAAAACATAAGTTAGAAATAGTAGGAAATCTTGCCAAAAGAATGGTAAAAAAAGCTGGAGTGGATATGGAGGTTAATCTAACTTTAGATAGAAGAGAAGCATTAAAGGATGCTGATTTCGTAACTACTCAATTAAGAGTTGGATTATTAGATGCAAGAATAAAAGATGAAAGAATTCCGCTTTCACATGGAGTGATAGGTCAAGAAACTAATGGAGCAGGTGGATTATTTAAAGCACTTAGAACAGTTCCAGTAGTATTAGATATAATTAAGGATATTGAAGAACTTTGTCCAAATGCATGGCTTGTTAACTTTACAAATCCAACAGGAGTAATTTCAGAAGCAGTATTTAAATATACAAACTTTAGAAGATATATTGGATTATGTAATGTTCTAATAGGTGTTAAAAATGGTATGGCAGACATATTAGAAGTGGAAAAAGATAGAGTAGAAATGGACTTTGCTGGACTTAATCATATGGTTTATGCATTGAATGTAAGATTAGATGGTAAAGATATAACAAAAGAAGCAATTGAGAAATTCGTTACTTCATCATTAACAATGCAAAATATAAAGGATATTCCTTTAAATGCTGATTTTGTTAGAGCACTAGGAGTTATTCCTTGTCCATATCATAAATATTACTATAAACATAAAGAAATGTTAGAAGAAGAATTAGAAGGATTCAAGGATGGAAAAACTAGAGGAGAAACTGTTAAAGCCTTAGAAGACGACTTATTTGAATTATATAAAGATGAAAATTTAGCTGTTAAACCACCACAATTAGAAAAAAGAGGTGGAGCATACTATAGTGATGCAGCTTGTAACTTAATAAACTCAATTTACAATGATAAGAAGGATATTCAAGTTGTAAATACATTAAATAATGGAGCAATAAGAGACTTTAGAGAAGATTCAGCAGCAGAAATGAGCTGTGTAATAACTAATGAAGGTCCAAAACCTTTATCAGTAGGATATTTACCAGTTGCAGTAAGTGGATTAGTTACTGAAATAAAAGCATTTGAAATATTAGCAGCAAAGGCAGCAGTTGAAGGTGATTATAATGCAGCGTTACAAGCATTATGTATAAATCCATTAATACCATCAGATGACTTAGCTAAAACTATTCTAGATGAGATGATGGAAGCACATAAAGAATATTTACCACAATTCAAATAGAAGAGGTGTTAATATGACTAAATTAATAGTAAATGCAGATGATTTTGGATTAAGTGAAGCAGTTAATTATGGAATAATATCAGCATATAAAAATGGAATAGTAAGATCAACTACTATAATGGCAGGAATGCCAGCTTTTGATCATGCTGTTGAACTATTAAAAGAAAATAAAGGGTTAGGCTGTGGAGTTCATATGACTTTAAGCTTAAATAAACCTGTTTTAAATTATCATAAGACAATAGTAGATGAAAATGGTAACTTTTATAGAAGAATAACTAATGAACTTATAGAAGAAAAGTTTGATTTAGATGAAGTATACGAAGAATTTTGTAGCCAAATAAATAAGGTTATTAATAGTGGTGTAAATGTTGATCACTTGGATTCTCATCATCATGTTCATACATTATCAAGTTTAAAACCTGTTATAGAGAAAATAGTTAAGAAGTATAATCTTCCTATAAGAGGTGGATTTGAATCAAAACTAGATTATGACAAAGTTATACCAATGACAGAAAGTTTTTATAATGAAAATGTAACAGAGGATTATTTTGAAAAATATATGGATGAGCTTAAAAAGCATGATGTAATAGATATCATGTGTCATCCAGCATTTGTAGATGAGTACTTAGTTAATTCAACATCTTATGCAATGCAAAGAATGAAAGAATATAGTATTTTAACATCAGAAAAAGTACAAGAATATTTAAGAAAAAATAACATAGAACTTACTAATTACAGTAAGCTTTAGGAGGATATAAATATGAACGAAGAATTAATGGAAATATCATTTGGTCTTATAGCTAATGCAGGAGAAGCTAAAGGATTAGCATATGATGCATTAAGCAAAGCTAAAGCTGGTAACTTTGAAGAAGCAAAAGAATTAATAAATAAATCAAAAGAAGAAATGCATAAAGCTCACGCATTCCAAACTAAGCTTATTACTGAAGAAGCTTCAGGAAATAGCGTAGAAGTAAATGTGTTATTAATTCATGCACAAGATCATTTAATGAATGCTATGAATTTTTAACAACTAGCTGAAGAATTTATAGAAGTTTATGAAAGATTAGTAAAGTTAGAAAATAAATAAGCGAACCATTTTTTATATTATATATCTTATACATTTTATACATTTAACGGTATGGCTTAAGAAAATATTTCTTAAAGTTATATCGTTAATTTTCTATAAATAAAAATAATATACAAAAATTTAGAGATGTAAATATGATATAATAGAATATATATACTATTATTATTTGTATATACATCTTATATTTATAGTAGTATACAAAGGAGTTTAAAGAATGGTTGAACCAATGTATGTTAAAATAGAAAAATATTTAAAAGAATTAATTGATTCTGGTGAAATAAAGCAAGGTGAATTATTACCATCAGAAAATAAATTATGTGAAAAATTTAATGTTACAAGAATGACAGTAAGATCAGCTTACAATAATTTAGTTAAAGAAGGCTATATAACAAGAAAAAGAGGTATAGGTAGCATTGTTTTAGCTAATAGAATTTCTGACAATATTAGCAATATTCAAAGTTATACTAAGGAAATGATTAATAAGGGGTATAGTGTAATAACTAAATTAATTAGTTTGTCTATAGTTGAAGCTGATAAGACTATAAAAGATAAATTAAATTTAGAATTGGGAGAAAATGTTTGGGAAGTTAAAAGAGTAAGGTATGCCGAGGGGTCGCCGGTTTCATATATGATAACTTATATGCCTGTAAAGATGTTCCCCAATTTAAAGAAAACTGATTGTGATTCGTTATATAAATATTTAGAGAAGTGTGGATATAAAATATCTACGGCACAACGTGTAGTTGAAGCATTAATATCAAGTGAAGAATTAATGGAACTACTAGAATTAGAATGTGAATCACCTATTCTTCATATAGAGCAAGTGGCAATATTAGAAGGTGGAGAAGTTTTTGAATATTCACATACATATCATTATGGATATAAATTGACATTAAATGCTGCTGTAGATAAGTATTGAAATTGGATATAAATACAAGAATATATATTAATTAATGTAAATATTAAATTAGGCTTATAAGTAGATTATATATGTAGTATTTTGAGGAATTAAGACGGAAAAGTTTATAATTATACAAAATTATCTTTACAATATACATAAAAAAATGTATATTATAAGTGACAAATAGATATGAAGTAGGTAGAGGTTGCGATATTTAATAGTATGTTTGCGGAGGTAAGCACAGTGATGTAAACAGAAAGGAAATTTCGCCGAAATGTATAGCTAATGCTTTGAGGCTATAACATTGGGGTTATGTAGAAGATACATAACACTGTCACAGTTCGCTTTGTGAGGAGCTATCACTAATATGGTTATATTTTTACAAAAGATAAGAGTTAAATTTTATTAGTTTTTGTTAGTAATATAGTCTTGAGTGATAAACTCAAGGCTTTTTTTGTTTTAATTAAACTGTGAAGAACTATCACTTATTAGCATGAAGCTTTTAAAAAGATATCTCCTTCAACTAGAATGTCACATAATAAATTCAGGGGGGATTTTAAACTAATGCAAAACGTAGTAGAAAACGAAAGAAAAGGTTTTTGGAAAAAATTTAGTAATGGAATAAAAGTTCCACATACATTAGTTATTATTTTTTCAATAATAATATTAATGGCAATAGCAACATATATAGTTCCAGGTGGAGCATATGAAAGAGTAGTTACAGAAGTAAATGGACAAAGTAGAACTGTAGTATTAAATGGTTCATTCCAATATGTTGAAAATGAAGCACAAGGATTATTTTCAGTAATGCAGGCACCGATAAGCGGATTAGAGCAATCAGCAGAAATTATAGCATTCTTATTTGTAGTTGGTGGGGCATTTAGTTTAATAACTAGAACAAAAGCAATAGATTCAGCTATTGCTAAAGTTGTTAATATTTTTAAAGGCAATGAATTATTAATAATTCCTATTATATTTACACTGTTTTCTCTTGGAGGAGCAACTTTTGGTATGACTGAAGAGGCTATACCATTTATAACAATTTTAGTTCCGTTAATGTTAGCACTTGGATTTGATAGTATATTAGCAGTAGGGATAAGTTACTTAGGATGTATCGTAGGGTTTGCAACAGCTATGCTTAATCCATTTACAGTAGGTATAGCACAATCAATAGCTGAAATTCCACTATTCTCAGGATTAGCATACCGTACTATTTTATGGGTTATAACAACCGCTGTAGGAGTTATATTCTTAATGATTTATGCAAGAAAAATTAAGAAAAATCCAGAATTTAGCCCAATGTATAAATTAGATGAAGAAAAACGTAAAAAATTAAGTCAAACTCAAAGTGAGGAAATTAAATTTACAGTTTCACATAAAATTATTATTGCATCTATCGGTGTTTGCTTAGCAGTTATTATATGGGGAGTTCTAAAAGCAGGATTCTGGATTCCAGAAATAGCAGCTGTATTCTTAATAACAGGAATATTTGCAGGAATAGTTGGTGGATTAAAAGCTGATGAAATGGCAGAAGCATTCATAGCAGGAGCTAAGGATATGATTGGAGCTGCTATGGTAATTGGATTTGCAAGAGCTATAGTTATAATTGCTGAAAATGCTCAAATTATAGATACAATATTATATGGTTTATCATCATTTATAGGTAAATTACCATCATTATTAGCTGCATGTGTAATGTTACCAGTTCAAATGTTTATAAACTTCTTTGTTATTTCAGGTTCAGGACAAGCGGCGTTAACTATGCCAATATTAGCACCACTTGGTGATTTACTTGAGATATCAAGACAAACAACAGTTTTAATATTCCAATTAGGAGATGGATTCTCAAATGCTATCTTCCCAACATCAGGAGTATTAATGGCATGTCTTGGAATGGCAGGAATACCATATTCAAAATGGGTTAAATGGATTATGCCATTACAAATAATCTTATTTGCACTTGGAATTATATTTGTAACTTGTGCAATGATGATGGGATGGGCTTAATTTAGTTAATAGTTAAATTAGTAATTAGGTTATCAGTTAGAATTAATGGTTAATAGCTAAGTTAGCTGGTTAAGAATTAATAGTTAAAAGTTAGATCAATATTTAAGAGTTGGTAAGTAATAGTAAATAGTTATTAGTTAGTAAGTAATAGTTAGGAATTATAAGTTTGTAGCTTATAATTTGTAGGTAGTAGTTTAAGAATAAATTCAATTAAACTGAATTTTAAAGGAATATTAGTAATAAGCTCCTAGAGGCTTTATATTCAACTACTAACCTAAAACTATTAATTACTAACTAAATTTCTTATTAATTTGTTTTACAAGGGAGGAAGAATAAATGAAGGAAAGAATATATAATGAAGGTCAATTAATTAAAGAAAAATTAGTAGAAATAAGTGATTACATATACAATAATCCAGAGCTAGGAAACGAAGAATATAAAGCTGTTGAAGCATTAACAACATTCTTAAAAGAGCATGGATTTGAAATAGAATGTCCTTATGCTGGGATGGAAACAGCATTTAAAGCTACTTTTGATAGTGGAAAACCAGGAAAAACAGTAGGATATTTATGTGAATATGATGCACTTCCTGAAATAGGACATGGATGTGGACATAACATGATAGGGCCTATATCTTCTGGAGCAGGAGTTGCATTAAGTAAAGTTTTATCTGAAATTGGTGGTAAAGTTATAGTTTATGGAACACCAGCAGAAGAAACAAATGGTGGAAAAGTTATTTTAACAGAAGCTGGAGCATTTGATGAATTAGATGCAGCAATGATAGTACACCCAGCAGGGGAAACAAGAGCAAGTGGATCAAGTAATGCACTATATGCAATTCAATTTACATACAAAGGTAAAACAGCTCATGCAGCAGCTTGTCCAGAGAAGGGAATAAATGCATTAAATAGTGTTATTCAATTATTCAATGGAATAGATGCACTTCGTCAACATGTAACTCCAGATGTAAAAATGCATGGAATAATTGTTAAGGGTGGAGTTGCTGCGAATATAGTTCCAGATGAAGCCGTAGCACAATTCTATTTAAGAGCAGAAACTAGAGAAAAAGTTTATGATGTTTTAGAAAAAGTTAAAAAGATTGCCGAAGGGGCAGCCTTAATGACTGGTGCAACTTTAGAAATGGATAGATATGAATTACCATATGATAACTTAAAAACTAATGAAACATTATCAGAAATGTTTAATGAAAACTTAAGAACATTAGGAATTACAGAAATAAATGCTCCAGAAAAGAGCTTAGCATCAAGTGATATAGGTAATGTGAGTCATGTTGCTCCAACAATTCATCCGTATATAGGGTTAACAGATTGTCCGCTATCAGGGCATACAACTAAAATGGCTGATACTACAACTACAGATAAGGCTCATGATAGATTATTAGTTGCAGCATTAGCATTAGCTTACACAGGGTATGATGTTATAGTTAAAAATGAAGATTTAAGAAAATAAATAGATTATGTTGATAAAAAGGGATGGTTATTTTTAAACCATCCCTTTTTATACTAAAAACTTTATTAAATGAATAAATTTTATAATAATGCGGTTTAGAACTTAAGTCATATGTTAATAATCATAACTGGTGATGAGTTATGAGAAATGCATATAAAAAATTAATTATAAATCAGAGAAGAAATAATAAAATTATAAATGAATTAAAAGTAGATAATATTGAGGATAAAAGTGAAAAATGCCCATATTGCGAATGTACTGAATTTATTAAGTTTGGAAGTTATAAAGGAATTCAAAGATATAGATGTAAGAATACAAAATGTGAAAAAACATTTACTAAGGAGAGCAATAATCCTTTTAGATGTTCTAAAAAATTTAAGGAGAACTGGGTAAAATACTATGATGTTTTTATTAATGGACTAACATTAAGGGAATGTGCTAAAGCATTAAATATTACTTTAGTAACGTCATTTTATTGGAGACATAGATTTTTACATGATTTAAAGATAAAAAATCATATTGAAAGAATAGATTCTTATGTAGAGTTTACTAAGCTAGTAACAACTGAGAATTTTAAAGGTAGTAGAAATATAAATACTAAAGAAAGAGATAAGATTGTAACTATTAATGGTGTAAATGATTCTATTAACATAATTTCAGTTATAGCTGGTAGAAGGTACTTTGGATTTAATGAAATAAAGAAAAAATTAATACAACGCATAGATGAGAAGGCATACATAGTTGGAATGATAGATGCAAGACTTGATTATTTTTGTAAAGTATTCATAGAAGTAAATAAGAGCAAGTTAAATGAGAAAATTGAGAAAAACACTCATAGAAAGTATTCTATTAAAGCTAAATTATGGCTAAAAAAATTTAGAGGTATTGCAAGTAAATACCTAAGTGATTATTTAAGTTTGAGGGCTTTTGAATATAAAAATAATGGTGAATATAAAAATTGTATACCAATTGAAGAAAGAATAAAATTTAAAATTAATTTAGGTGTAGAAATAAGTACGTATATTACATGGAATTCAATAAAACTAAAAGAATTAGAAGTATAAACTTAATTCTAAAAATAAAGTGTTGATATATAGTCAGAAAATGAGGGAGAATTTTTATTATATATTGTGATGATTAAGAAGCCACTATTCAAATTAGATAGTGGTTTAGTTGTGCTACTTAAAAGTTAAAAAAGGTTGCTTTTTCTAGATTATATATAAATGAAATTTATAGTCAGACATAAGATTATAGAGTAGCAGTTAAGTCCTATACGAATCTGTTATATCAAATTGTTGTTAACAACAATTTGATATAACAGATTCGTATAGGGATGAAAGACATATGATATACCCTTGAGATGAATTAGTGTAAAATGATTTATGTTATAGTGAATAAATAAAAATAAATAAAATGAATTTGCTTTGTAAAAATATACAAAATATGAGGTTTGATAAAAATTAAATATTAACTTATCAAATTATATTTTAATTCCAAAAAGAGAATAAGTTTTAATCGATGGAATGAAACAGGGAATATTAAAAATGTAGTATCATATTTTTGAGAAAAAAACATATTTAAATTATTGGATTATGGTTAGTAATTTAATTGGTTGTTAAGTAAAAAAAGTAAAAGGAGATTACATCAATATTTAATAACATTGATGTAATCTTTTTAATTTATTCGTATTTACTTAATTTCTTAATAACATTATCATAAATATCATTAGCAACAGAAAAATCCATTGCTTTAATATAATAACTTTCTAATTCGTCATGTAATATATGAGCATTATGGATTAAAGAAATACTCTTATTAACTAATTCATAGAATAAATTACTATTATATTTTATATCGTCAATTTTTGAAGATGGTAAATTAGATTTAGTGTAGTCAAATAAATTATATTCAATACCAGTATAATTAGCTTGGTTAATTTCATTATTGCTTATAATGCAGGTTGATAATTCAGGAATAAAAATATGCTCGATTCTTTCAGGAACAAAAGGATCATGCATATATTCAATAAAGAAACCTTTCTTTTGACCACTACTGCCTATAAATTTTAAAATATCAGTCTTACCAAAGCCAGGGCCACCTGTTAATACATATTTCTTTTTAAATTCACTACTAAGCTGATCAGCATAAGTAATTATTCCATCAGGTGTAATTGCAGTTGCGAAAAGATGACGTTCGCCGCCATATCCAATTTTATCAGACTTAAAGATATTATTTTTTAGGTTTTCGATAATATTAGAAATCTTATTAGAATCTAAAGATTCGTAATTTAGACTGCTCCAATCATCATGAATGCATTTAGCAGAGCCTAAATATCTATAAGCTCTTTTAAAGTTCTTACCAATTTCCTTGTTTAAAGAGATAATTTCTTTTTTGTTTTTAGAAAGTACATCCATATCTAAGGCATCACCCATATTAAGTATTTCATCTACAGCTCCAGGATTTATAGGATCAACAATGTGTGGAGATGTACCATCTAATAAAGCTATGTTTAATTCTTTAATTAAAACTCCATCTAAAGAATTCGGATCTGAAGAACAATGATGATATTCTATTGTATATCCTTTTTTGCTGAAATAAGCAGCAATTTTTTTCATAAGTTGAGATTTTCCAGTACCAGGGCCACCTTTTATACAAAGTATACGTTTTGCATCATCTTGAGAAAGTACATATCTATAAAATGAATAGAAGCCTTTAGAGGTGTTTCCACCAGGAAAGAGATGTCTCTCTTTTAGTGTTGTCATTAATTTCACTCCTAATAAAATTAAGTTATTCATAATATTTTATTCATGATGGATATAAAAATGGACAAATTTAATGAAATAATTTAATTTTAATATTATTGCTTGCTATTTTTGAAAGAAAATATAAATATATATGCAGAAGATATGTATAAAATATGTATAAAAAACAAGGAAATTGTAGGAAAATATTATAAATTTCATAAATGTTATATAAATATTCATAAAAACTATAATATTTATGCATAAATATAAAAAAATATAAAAAAATCAAAAAGAGTGTTGCATAAATATGATAATGTGTTGTATAATTATACCGAGGTTAAGGAAAAGATTAACAATGAATAGTCGAGGGGGATTTAAATATGAAAAAAGGATTAATGAAAAAAGTGATAGCAGCAGTAATGTTAGGAGTAATGACTATGGGTTTTGTTGGATGTGGGGCATCAAGTAACAAAGCATCAGATAATAATAGCACTGACTTATTAGAAACAATACAAGAAAAAGGTAAATTAGTTGTAGGAATGAGCGCGGATTATGCACCATATGAATTCCACTACATAGATGAAAATGGAAAAGATGTTATTGGTGGATTTGATGTAGATATAGCTAATGAAATAGCTGATGCAATAGGGGTTGAATTAGTAATTCAAGAAATGGATTTTGATGCATTAGTATCAGCATTGCCAGCAGGAAAGGTTGATGTTGTAATTTCAGGAATGAATCCAACTGAAGAAAGAGCTAAAGTTGTAGATTTCTCAGATATCTATTATAACTCACAACATGGAATATTAGTAAGAACTGAAGATGCAGACAAGTATAAAACATTTGCTGATTTAGAAGGTGCAAAAGTTGGAGCACAACTAGGATCAACTCAAGAACAAATAGCAAAGGCAGAAATTCCAAATGCGGATTTACAATTACTAGCTAATGTTAATAATTTAATATTAGAATTGAAATCTGGAAAAGTTGATGCAATAGTAATGGAAAAGCCGGTTGCTGAAATGGCAGTTAAAAATAATCCAGATTTAGCAGTAGGTGAACCTACTTATGAAGAAAAAACTGGTGGTAATGCAGTAGGTGTTGCTAAAAATAATCCAGAATTATTAGCTAAAATAAATGAAGTTATAAATGAATTAAATGAATCAGGAAAGATGGACGATTATATATTAAAAGCAAATGAATTAGCTGCAAGTACAGGAGTTGCTGAATAATAAATATAGAATTTAGTTATAGCAGTTTAGGGGATGTAACTATGTTCTCTAAACTGTTAAATAGTAAATTTTATTAATATATTACTATGAATAGTTGATATTGAGGGGGATGAAAAAAATGAATTTTGATTTTAGCTTCGTGCCAAATTATTTACCTTACTATTTTGAAGGGGTTAAATATACATTATTAATTTCGTTAATTACAGTATTTTTTGGAGCACTATTTGGATCTTTATTATTCTTTATGAAGACGTCAAACTTTCATATTTGGAAGATAAAGCCTTTAAAGATAATAGCGGTTGTTTATATTGAAATAATTAGAGGAACACCAATGTTATTACAAATCTTAATTATGTATGCAGGATCTAAGATGTTCTTTGGAATAGATTTAAGTCCATTTACATCAGCAGTTATAGCAATTGCATTAAATTCAGCAGCATATGTATCAGAAATAGTAAGAGCTGGTATAGAAGCAGTAGACAAGGGTCAAATGGAAGCTGCAAGAAGTTTAGGAATGAAAAAGAGCACAGCAATGATGTTAATTGTAATACCACAAGCTGTTAAAAATATCTTACCTGCTATAGGTAATGAATTCGTTGCAATAATTAAGGAATCATCAATGGCTTCAATAATAGGTGTTAATGAATTAATGTTTGCAGGGAAAGTTGTTGTAGGTTCTACATATCTTGGATTAGAGCCATACATAGTAGCAGCAGTATTTTACTTTATTATGACATTTACATTAGGTAGAATTATATCTCTTATAGAAAGGAGAATGAAAAAAAGTGATTCACGTTAATAATCTTCATAAAAGTTTTGGAAAAAATGATGTTTTAAAAGGAATAAATGAGCATATAAAAAAAGGTGAGGTTGTAGTTGTAATAGGACCATCAGGATCAGGAAAAAGTACATTTTTAAGATGTTTAAACCTATTAGAAGAACCTACATCAGGAGAAATAGTATTTGAAGGAAATAGTATAACTGATAAAAAGGTTGATATAAATAAGATCAGAGAAAAGATGGGGATGGTATTCCAACAATTTAATTTATTCCCACATAAGACTGTATTAGAAAACTTAACAATAGCACCTATTAAGGTTAAGGGGATTAGTAAGGCTGAAGCAGAAAAGAAAGCATTTGAATTATTAGAGAGGGTTGGCCTAACTGATAAAGCAAAAGCTTATCCATCATCACTTTCAGGTGGACAAAAGCAAAGAATAGCAATAGCAAGAGCTTTAGCTATGGAGCCAGATGTTATGCTATTTGATGAGCCAACATCTGCATTAGATCCAGAAATGGTTGGTGAAGTATTAAGTGTTATGAAAGATCTTGCAAAAGATGGTATGACAATGGTAGTTGTTACTCATGAAATGGGATTTGCAAGAGAAGTTGGAGATAGAATTTTATTTATGGATGCAGGAAATATAGTTGAACAAGGAACTCCAGAAGAAATTTTCTCACATCCAAAAAACTCAAGAACAATAGACTTTTTATCAAAAGTATTATAATTTAGTTAAACTAGCTATATTAAAGGAAGATTTATATAATAAATTTTTCTTTGATATAGCTAGTATTTTTTTATTTATTAAAAAAATACTACTAATAAACCTATTAACCATATAATAAACTATTAGTAGGAGTAATAACATTGGAGGATATATGGACAAAATCTTTAATTATGATTTTCTAAAGTTAGAGTTTAGAGATATATATGAAGATTTAAATGAATTAAAGGGACAAACTAGTCCAGAGATGATAAATAAAGATGTAGATGCTGTAATTGATGATATTATTTATTATATATGTAAACAAAATAATATATTATATGATGAAAATGTAGGATGGTTAAAAAGGTTAGATATATTGAAAGAGATGGATGTTATTCCAAATGAAATATTACAAAAAATAATATTATGGAGTAAAAAGGCTAAAAGTAATGAACACGATTATGAAAATGATCAAGAGCTTATTGAAATGAAGCTATTATATGAAGTGCTTGTCTGGTTTGTAATTAATTATGGTAACGAGAATTATTCTTTATTTATAAGTGATTTATTTGAATCAGAAAAAGAAATATTTAAGAAATATCTAAAAAAAGACAAGGGTGATTTAGAAAGTAAGAAAAAAATAGAAAGTAATATTTTAGAGAAAACAGAGGCAGAAGAGGTCTCACAGGAATTAGTTGAGTCTGGAGAAAAATATTATTTTGGAAGGGGGGTAAAGAGAGATTATAAAACTGCATATAAATATTTTCTAGATGCAGCAAAAATGAATGATGAATATGCTGAAAGTTATTTAGGATTATTTTATGATAGAGGAATTGGAATACCTAGAAATTATGAAATGGCATATCAATGGTATTATAAAGCTGCTAGTAAAGGTAATGCTTTTGCACAATATTCTATAGGGGTATTATATTCTGAAGGTAATGGAGTACCAAAAGATTATTATAAGGCTTTTATTTGGTTCCAAAAAAGTGCTGAAAATGATTATTCTGCTGCATATTATCAACTTGGAAGATGTTACTACAATGGGTTTGGTGTAGAAAAGGATGTAGATAGTGCATTTAAATGGCATAAAAAAGCTGCTGAAAATAATTTTCCAGCATCACAGTATGCATTATCCTTAATGTATAAGAATGGAGAAGGGTGTGAGGAAAACTTAGTTAGTGCTTATTATTGGATTGAAAGAGCTGCTGAAAATGATTATGAAGATGCATATTATATTGTTGGAAGATCATATTTAGAGGGGATATATCTAGAACCAGATTATAAGAAAGCATTTCACTATTTATCTAAAGGATATCTAGCATTAGATACTAATTGTATAGAATCATTAGCAGAAATGTATTTAAAGGGATTATATGTTAAAAAGGATGTTTATACTGCTTTAGAGCTTTATAATAAGGCTATAGAATTTGGAGATAAAAGTATTTATTTTAAAATTGGTAAAGTATATGAGGAGCAAGGATTAATTAATCAAGCTATTAGTGCATATGAAGAAGGACATGAAGAGGGAAATTTAAAATGCACTCAAAGGCTTGGAATAATGTATTACAATGGTGATGGTGTTGAAAAGGACTTAGAAAAGGCAATAGAATATGTTAGTATTGCAGCTGCTAAAAAGGAGCCACATGCTATGTATGTACTTGCAGTTGCATACTTAAGATTAAATAAATTTGGAGATAAAACAACTGACATAGTTAAGAAATTATTAAAAGAAGCATATGAATTAAATTCACCATATGCAGCAGATTATTTAGCTTCAATTATGATTAATGAATTAAATGAAGGTAAAGAAGTTAATAGAGCAGAGTTAGTTAAATATATTAGATTTGGAGTAGAAAATGACCTTAAGGAATCAATCTTTAAGTTTGGTTATATATATGAAAAAGGAATAGGTGTATTACAAGATTATGAGGAAGCCTATAGTTATTACAATATTGCAGCAGAGAGGAATTGTATTAAGGCAATGATTAAGCTTGGAGATTGGTATAAGAAAGGAATTTTTCTATCAAGAAATATAGATTTAGCTATTAAATGGTATGAAAAGGCTGCTAATAAAAATGGAATTGAAGGAATCGAAAATCTTATACAAATATATGAAAGGGGAATAGGTGGGAGAAGAAGTGATATTAAAGCAATTTATTATGTATTTAAATTAATAGATTTGGATGCCTTAAAGGGAAAAGAAAGACTTGTATATTACTGCTTCAAAGGAATAGGTGTTGAAGAAAATAAGGAAAAGGGATATGAATTAATAAATGAAATTGAAGAAATAGATAAAGGTACTGCAAATTTCATTAGGGGGTATTTAGCTGAAAATAATCTAATTGAAATGAATAGTGATGAAATAATAAATTTATATCAAGAAGGAATAGAACTTGGAAATCTAGAGTGCTATGGACAGCTTGCAAATTATTTATATAAAAATAATTTATATAACAACCCTAAATATGAAGAAGTCTTTAATATTGCAATGGAGGGAGAAGCTTTAGGCGTTAGTAAATGTGAGTATGTAATTTTAAAGGAAAAGCTTAAAGAATACGAAGAGAGTAAAATAGTTACTATAGAGGAATTAATCGTTTTAAGGAAATTAAGTAAGCTTATTAATAAAGGAATATATGAAGTAATTAATGATTTAATTAAATGGTATTCTGAAAGAAAACCTGAAGATAAACTTTTATATTATCAATTATTAGAAGATAAAATTTATTATAATTTGAAGGAGTAAACTTAATATAATTGGAATGTCAAATTTATTATATACACTCCTTTGAGTTAAATTTAGAATATCAATTAAAGTATTATTATTTAAAAATAAAAAATAAAAAATAAATGGAGAAATCCAATGGTAGACTTCTCCATTTATTTTTTGAGGAATTTATAATTTAATCAATATGAATAAATTATAATAATTTATGCTTATATGAAATATATGTAACAAAAATATATTTTAGTACATTATTATAAGCAAATATGGTATCTGTCGTAATTAAATAACAGCGAATAATAATTCATCATAAATAATATTTTCAAAGTTTTATTAACTGCATGATTAAATTATAGCATGTAATAAAGGAATTTTATATTGTAATAAAATACAAAAAAAACATAAAATTTATGCTATAGAGCTAAATCAATAGTGATAACGCAACGGTATTCAGGGGCTTCTTTTTTAATGTCAGTCTCTATTTTAGATAATAATTTAGTATGAGATTCTGCATGTGTAAGCTTTGTTGGACACACTTCAATATCAAATACAAGATTCTTTTTATCATGATCACCTACAACTCTGAAATCATGAAAAGATTTTACTTCATCATATTTAAGAAGTATTTTTTCAACCATTTGTCTAGCTTCTCTTATTTCTTCAGTATCAACACAAATAGGATCCATATGAATTACTAAATAAATATTTAGTTTTTTAGAAATTTCCCTTTCAGCAGCATCTATAATATCATGAATTTCCATGATATCAATGTTACTAGGAATTTCAGCATGGATTGAAGCCATAATTCTTCCAGGGCCGTAATTATGAACAATTAAATCATGAATTCCAGTGATATTATCATAAGACATAACCATATCTGTAATATTACTTACTAAAACAGGGTCTGGTGGTTCTCCTAAAAGTGGACTAAGTGTTTCCTTAATAAGAGAAAATCCTGAATAAACTATAGCTAAAGCAACGATTATACCGATATATCCATCAATAGGAAGTGTTGTAAACTTTGAAATTAAAAAAGAAATAACAACAGTACTTGAAGTGAAAACATCGCCCATAGCATCAGTTGCAGTTGCTTTTAAAGTAGATGAATTTATTTTATTACCTATAGATTTATTAAATTTAGATAACCAGAATTTAAAGCCAATTGAAATAAGTAATAATAAAAATGGTATCATTTCAAAGGTTACTGGAGTAGGGTTAACTATCTTTTGAAATGAAGTTTTTACAAATTGTAATCCTACAAGCATAACCATAAATGAAACTATCATTGCAGTTATATATTCGATACGTCCATGACCAAATGGATGCTCAGCATCAGCTGGTTTATTTGCCATTTTAAAACCTATAATAGTTATTATTGAAGAAGCTGCATCAGATAAATTATTAAATGCATCAGCTAAAATTGAAACTGAGTTAGAAAGTAAGCCAACAGATAACTTAATTAAAAAAAGAAGTGAGTTGGTAATTATTCCAATGATCCCAGCAAGATTAGCGTAAGATTCTCTAACTTTAACATCTGATACATTTTCAGAGTTTTTAACAAATCTTTTTACTAAAAAATTTGATAACATAAGAATCCTCCCATATTTATTTTTTATTAATATATAATAAAGTATTTATTTTTATGAAACATATTATTTCCATTTATGCGTCTTATTATATTATGCTAATTTAATCTAATATAAAAGTCAACTATAGAGAATTACAAGTTTGAAGAATGACAAGCAGTATGAGTGAGAAGTTAAATGAATTTATTAAGATGTTAAATAGTACTATATAGTTCTGTTATATCAAAATGTTGTTAGGATAGTATGTAGAACTGTTATACCAAAATGTTGTTGGGGTAGTATGTAGAACTGTTATATCAAAATGTTGTTGGAATAGTATGTAGAACTGTTATATCAAAATGTTGTTGGAATAGTATATAAATTTGTTATAACAAAATATTGTTATATAGTTAGTTTTATTTAATAAATTTCCAAATTTTAATTTGTTCAAATAGAATTACTAATATTAACAAAAATGAATGGAGAGTTTCCTAAAATGAAAATTCATATTTTTAAATGAGTTGAGAAAAAATAGCAAATGAAGTATAGTAAAATATATACAACAAGTAAAGGAGCAAATGACTATGGAAAAGAATCTAGCATTAGAATTAATAGACTTCTTATATGATAGCCCAAGTGCTTGTCATGGAGTTAAGGCTACTCAAAAAATATTAGATGCAAATGGATTTATAGAAATAAAAGAAGAAGACAAGTGGAACTTACAACCAAAAGGTAAATATTATGTTGTGAAAAATGATTCAGCATTAATTGCTTTTGAAGTAGGTACTGGAGATATAGAAGAAACTGGACTAAGACTTATTGGAGCACATACAGATGTACCAGGATTTAGAATAAAACCAAATCCACAAATGATAAGTGAAGGTAAATATGTTAAATTAAATACTGAAGTTTATGGAGGACCAATACTTCATACTTGGTATGATAGACCTTTAGGAATCGCAGGTAAGGTTGCATTAAAAGGAGCTTCTCCATTAAAACCAGAAATAAGATTAGTTAACATTAATAAGCCATTATTAATAATTCCAAGTTTAGCAATTCACATGAATAGAGAAGTTAATGATGGATATAAAATCAACAGACAAGTTGATACATTACCTTTATTAGGACTTATAAATGATAGGTTAGAAAAAGAAGATTACTTAATGAATATTCTTGCTAATGAACTACAAGTTAATAAAGAGGATATACTAAACTTTGAACTTGGATTATATGAATATGAAAAAGGATCATTAATAGGAATGAATGAAGAACTTATTTCTTCAGGAAGATTTGATGATTTATGGATGGTATTTGCTGGAGTTAAGGCATTAGTTGATAGCAGAGAAAATGCTGCAACTAAGGTTATGATTTGCATAGATAATGAAGAAATAGGAAGCTTAACAGCTGAAGGTGCTAATTCTACATTATTAAATAATATATTAGAAAGAATTACACTTGGATTAGGAAAAGACAGAGAAGGATATTATAGAGCTTTAGCTAAATCTATAATGATATCAGCTGATTTAGCGCATGCTGTTCATCCTAACTTAGGAGATAAGCATGATCCTACAAATAGACCAGTTCTTGAAGGTGGTCCAGTATTAAAGATAGCTGCATCAGGAAGCTATAGTACTGATAGCTTTAATGGAGCTGTATTTGCTAGTGTTTGTGAAGCTGCAGGAGTTCCATTCCAAAAGTTTGTTAATAGATCAGATGTTAGAGGTGGAACTACAATAGGTCCTGTAACATCAGCAAATTTAACTATTCCTGTAATTGATATGGGAGCACCAGTGCTTGGAATGCACTCAATAAGAGAATTAGCAAGTGTTAAGGATAACTATTATACTGTTAAAGCATTTACAGAATTCTTTAGTTTATAATTTATGATATAAATATATTTTAAGTTAGCTGTGTCAAAGCTACAATGTGTATTAAAAAAATTAATGTTGCAGTAGATTAGACACAGCTTTTGTATTCTTTAGAAAAGTGTATTTCCTAAAGAGTTATTGATAATTTTAAGAAGTATTGATAATTTTTTTTTAGTAGCAGAAACTTATATTCTGCGAAATAAATTCTTTTATAAAAATTAGTTTATAAATTGATATATGTATTAGTCCATTTAAAATTATAATATTACATTAATGATTATTATATAAATTACTGTTTGGATTTTATAATATATGTTGAATAAATTATTAGTGTTTTTAATAATTGTTGAATAAATTAATTTTTTATATTTCACAATAATTGAGGAGTTATGAAATATTATAAAAACTAATCTAAAGTAATAGAATTGCTTACATCATCGTTAATAATTATGGAAGTTCCGTCATCATTAAAAGTAAAATTATTACTTTCAGTATCAATGATTAATTTACATTGTTCTACTGTAGCGCTACTTAATTTTGTTAAAGTACCAGCCTCTAATGGTAGATTATCACCTTCAAAATCGGAACCTATTGAATCAGTATCAAAACCAGATTTATGCCTTATAGACTCATAAGCAGTAACAATAGATTTGGCTTCATTTAAAATACCAACCTTTTTAGCTTCAGTAAGATAATTTCCGAACCTTGGAATAAATGCAGCAGCAAGAATTGCAATAATGGCCATAACAGCAACAAGTTCAACTAAAGTAAATCCATCATTTTTATCCTTTCTTTTAAGTTTAAAGAATTTTTTTAGCTTTTCTAAATTAAAATTATATTTTATCATTTAGTCACTCCTATAAAATAAATTTCTTAACTCTAGGCCTAGTTAAGTCTTTACGAAGTCTTACCTAGAATAGAAAAATATATACAAACCTAAACAAAAATTTTAACTTTTTGTGAAAAGTTCTAAAAAATATGAATAAATTAAGCCTAAAACGGATAAAACAATAATAAGAGATGACAAAGAATAAAATTTATTAATATTAAATAAGCATTCTGCTAAGAGTTTATAAAATATTGAAATAGAAGTTAATGATAATATGTTTGTTATGCATTACTACTGTTTTTTTAATTTTATATAGTGTTATCTCTTTGGAGGATTTTGAACTATTAATTCAAGGATAGGTATAGTGTATCTTTATTTTATAATATTGAGAAAATATCGATTTCTTGGATATAAAGTATATTGTAAAGAAAAGCTTTATAAAGGAATATGATGGTTCAAGAGGTATTTTAATATTACTGAAAATAATATTAAGCATAATTTCGGATATTTTCATTTAAACATACTGCAATTAGAATGATAAAGAAATTTATCAGGAGATAACAAAATTATGTATAATACACTTGAAAACAAATCATAGAGGGTAAAGGACTATCTTTTAATATAGAAATAATAGTTTCAAAATCCTTTTATATTTAAAAATATAAAGTATAGTATGAACTATATATTAATTTATAAAAATATAATTTGGAGAATAATAAAAATCATATAATAATTGTAGTAAATATAAAAATAGAAAATAGATAATAGATAATGAACAATGGCGAGTAGATGGCAGAAAAATAAAAACAGAGAATTAAGAGAAAAATAAAAGAATAGAATTAAGAAATGATAAAGAGTTAAAAATGATAAAGATAAAAGTAATAAAAAATAATAAAAGTAATAAAAGTAATAAAAAATAATAAAAAAAGAAGTGATAAAAGATGACGTAATAAAAAATAAGTAGTGATAAAACTACCCGAAAGACTTATCACTACTTATTTATATGATAAATTACAATATCAAGTGCAACACTAATTAATTGCAAAAAAAATAACCCATACGGGTACGTTCATGTT
>NZ_JBCOAB010000015.1:0-70355 GCF_040227035.1 Clostridium sp. RTP31139st1_H3_RTP31139_211217 | reverse complement strand
GGCTTATAGAGTCTGGGATTTATTTTTTTTTTGCAAAAGGGGCCTCGCACTAATTATTTAGTGCGACAGCCCCTTTTGATGTTATATGTAGTTATATATTGAAAAATGTGAATTACTTGGATATAATAGTAAGAATGTGGGGCAAAAAATGTAATAAATATAGAAAAGTATAAAAATTGAGGAAAAAATGGAGAATATATTTGAGGATGTAAGCGACTATATTGTTGTTATTAATGAGAATAAAATAATTAAGTTTTGCAACATAAAATTTGCAGAAAAATTAAATTATAAAAAAGAAGAAGTAATAGATATGAATCTAGAAGATGATTTATTGTGTAATAGTAAATTGTTTTGTAATATTAAAGATTCATATAAACTATTAAATGAGAATGATAATATATATAGTTTTAGAAGTAAAGAGAAAGGTATTAAAAGTTTTATTGGAAAAGTATATAAAACAAAATGGAATAATGAAGAAGCCTATTTGATCAGATTTAATCCAAATGAATATGATGATAAAGATAAAAATGATAATATAATAAATAAACTAGATAGAGATTTGAAATTAGCAGTTAATAAATATGAGAGAGCTGAAGCTAAAATCTCTGTGCTTTTGAACACAACTACTGATTTGCTTGGATTTATAGATAAGAACGGAAGAATAATTAGATTTAGTCAGGAATGGCATAAGTGTTTAGGCTGGACAGAGGATGATTTAAAAAATATAGCATGGCAAGATTTGTTTCATCCTGACGAAAAAGATGAAGTTATTGCTAGGGCTAGGGCAAGCAAAATGAATGGCAATTTATGTGAAGGTACAAATAGATGCAGATGTAAAAATGGAGAGTATAAAATTATTTACTGGAAAGCCATATATGTTTATGATTTGGGGATTTTTGTAGGTTCAGGTAGTGATATTACTGAAGAAAAAAAATATGAATCAGAAAGTAAAAAGTATGAAGAAGCATTTCATGCAGAATTAATAAAAAATGAATTATTTACAAATATGTCTCATGAATTTAAAACACCATTAAATATAATTTTTTCTGCAGTACAATTAATAGGGCATGGAATTAAAAGTAATCAAATTGTAAATGTCGATAACTTTAATTTAGAGAAGTATATAAATTCAATTAAACAAAATTCATATAGATTATTGAGATTGGTAACTAATATCATAGATGTTAGTGAATTTGATATGGGTTATTATAATTTAAATATGACGAATTGTAATATAGTTTATTTAGTTGAAGATATGGTTGCATCTATAGTTGATTATGTTGAAGGAAAAAATATTGATATAACTTTTGATACTGAAGTTGAAGAAGTTATGTTAGCTTGTGATCAGGAAAAAATAGAAAGAATAGTATTAAATTTAATTTCAAATGCAATTAAGTATACGAGTAAGGATAAAACTAAAGTTGGAAAGATAGATGTTAATTTATCGATTGATAATGGATATGTATTAATTTCTATTAAAGATAACGGAATTGGAATTTCACAAGAAGAAATAGGTATTATATTTAATAGATTTAAGAGAATTAATAATAAATTAAATAGAATGACTGAGGGAAGTGGAATTGGTTTAGCTCTTGTAAAGTCTTTAGTTGAAATGCACGAGGGCGAAATAAAAGTAAATAGTGAAATTGGACAAGGAACACAATTTACTTTTTCTATCCCAATTAGAACAGTTAATGATTGTTCAACTGAACATAAAAAAATGGTTAAAACAACTAAAATTGAAAGGTGCATTGTTGAATTTTCAGATATATATGAGTTTTAAGTAAATTTATAATTTTATAGAAGAAATGACAAAATGTAATTTTATAAATTGAAGATGTTTATGTGCAGAAATATGATTATAAAATCACAATTTTAATCTATAGAATATTTTAAATTTATAAAAAAATAATGCTAAAATGACAAATTTAATCTTAATAATGAATTTTATGAGAAAAGTAGTAAAATATATGGAAAAATCATTGATTAAAATATATAATTTATTATGTCTAAATATATATTTTAATAGGTGGGGATGTGAAAAATAGAATGCAGAAGAAAAAGCTAAAAAAAATAATTGCTGTTTCGGGTGTTGTAGGAGCTATGTTAAGTGCTAAAACTATACCTGTAAATGCAACTACTGTTAATAATAGTGGGGTTGCCGTGGCATCTGTAAGTAAAGGACAAGTAGTTAATGTAACTTCAACTTTAAGAGTTAGATCAGCTGCTAATACAAATTCAACGGTACTTGGAACATTAAGAAATGGTGCTACATTTGACATTATTTCAAAAAGTGGTAGTTGGTATGAAATTAAATATAATGGTGGAAGTGGATTTGTTCATGGAGATTATGTTAAGGAAATTACAGAATCTTCAACAGTTTCATCAACTGGAAAGGTAGTTAATGTAACTTCAAATTTAAGAGTAAGAAGTGGAGCCTCAACGAGTGCATCAGTATTAGGATATATAACTAATAACACTTCAGTAAGTATAGTTGGAGTGGAAGGAAGCTGGTACAAGATTAAATATAATAGTGGTTATGGATATGTTCATAAAGACTATATATTAGTTGATGGAAGCTCAAATAATACTACAAATGGAAGTACAAATAATAATAGTACAAATAACGGTAATAATGCAAGTAACGAAAGCAATAATTCTTCTGAAAATGTAATTAATAAAACGGGATATGTGTATAATGTAAGTAGTGGTGGATTAAATGTAAGAAGTGCTGCATCAACAAGTTCTACTATTTTAGGTACTTTATATTCAGGAAATTCTGTTAATATTATAGGAGAAAGTGGAAGTTGGTATAAGATAACTTATAATTCATCAACAGCTTATGTTCATAAGGATTATATAACTGAAAATAAACCATCTTCTGGTAGTGATAATAATAGTACAAGCAATGGTTCAGTTTCAAATGGAAATTCTTCATCAAGTGAAGCTATGAATGAAACTGGAGTAGTAGTAAATGTTTCTTCAAATCTTAGAGTAAGAAAAGAAGCTTCATCAAATTCATTAGTTTTAGGATACCTTTTAAATAATCAAACTGTAACTATAACAGGAAAAGAAGGAAATTGGTATAAAATTAACTTTAATGGATCTACAGGTTACGTAAGTGCTGATTATGTTAAGATAACAACTGGAACTACAAATAATGGTGGAAATACAGGAAGTACTGGTAGTACAGAATCTGTATCTAGTTCATATGAAATAGTTTTAGAAGCTTTAAAATCACAAATAGGTTCACCTTATGCTTATGGTGCAGCTGGTGAGTTAGTTACTAGAGCTTCAATTGATAGTTTAAAAGGAAGATTTCCTAGTTACGCAGCACAAGGAAAATATGATGCATTAGAGCAGTATGTAGATAGTGGATTAAGAGCTTTTGATTGTTCTGGGCTTATGCAATGGGCATTTGCTAAGGCAAATATTAATATTGGAAGAAGCACTTATGATCAAATAAATGCTGGTGTTGAAGTATCTATAAATAATATACAACCAGGAGATTTATTATTCGATAGCAATCTTGGACATGTTGCTATGTATATAGGAAATGGACAATGGATTGAATCACCTAACACAGGTAAAACTGTTAGAATAACAGATGTACGTTGGGATTCAGCTACAAGAGCTAGAAGAGTATTATAAAGTAAGAAATAGGACCATGAAATTAATAATATTTATTAATTTCATGGCTATTTTTATATTACTGTAATTTTATTTATCGTTAATTCTATCAATGTATTGCTTCATTAAGTTTGCTGATGAAACAAATTTTTCTTGCTCTTCTTTAGATAATTGAATGTTTAATACTTTTTCAATACCGTTTTTACCAAGGATAGTTGGAACACTTAAGTAAGCATCACTAACTCCATAGTAGTCATTTAAAAGTGTTGAAACAGTTAAAATACTTTTTTCGTCTCTGATAATAGCTTCAACAATTCTTGTTAATGCAATTGCAACTGAAAATGCTGTTGCACCTTTTCTCTTTATAACTTCATAAGCACAGTTTTTAACATCTTCTGCAATAACAGTTTCATTTCCTTCATCCCATGTTATTGAATTTTGTTCAGAGAAGCTTTTAACAGGAATACTTCCTACCATTAATGAAGACCAAGTTACAAATTCACTATCACCATGTTCTCCAAGAACATATCCTTCAACATTTCTTCCATCTATACCAAAATACTTACCTAATAAACTTCTAAGTCTTGCAGTATCTAAAACAGTTCCAGAACCTATAACTCTTTCTTTTGGGAATCCTGATAATTTATATGTCATATATGCAAGTATATCAACTGGGTTAGAAACAACTAATAAAATTGAATTAGGGCTTAATTCAGCAAGTCTAGGAATGAAGCTTTTAAATATTGCGTAGTTTTTATCTACTAAGTCTAATCTTGTTTCACCAGGTTTTTGTGGTGAGCCAGCAGTAATTATAATTATATCCGAATTTTTTGTATCTTCTAAAGTTCCTAAAGTAACATTACATGGACGGCATAATGAGCTTCCATGCATTAAGTCCATAACTTCACCTAATGCTTTTTCTTGATTTATATCATTTATTACTATTTCTCTTGCAATTCCTCTTTGTAGCAATGCAAATGCAGTAGTTGCACCAATAGCACCTGCTCCAATTATTGATATTTTACTCATAATTTCACCTCATTTAATTTTTACATATAGTATTTGTATTATTAATAAATATATTATAGAAATAAAAAATAATTATTATTTGTTAATAATTATATTATAGTTATATTGTTAAAAAATTGCAATATATTTACCTTATTTATGTATAAAAGGATGAAAAATAAAGAAAATTAAAGAAAAGATAAATATATTGTAAAATAAATGTTGATATAGTGAAATTAATCCAGAATATAGCATATTTATATTTAAAAATTATAATGCTTATACTAGCATCAATATAAGTTAAATAAAACCATAACTGATACTATAAAAACAAAAGGTGTAATTATAATGAATTTGATTTTTTATTATAATTTGCACCTTTTTATTTTTTATAAAATTGATATAATCAGTAATAAGGACAGCATATGCTTTTATATATTTAAATAAATAATATGTAATGTGACAATAAGGAGGCGATTTTGTGAATTATTATAAAGTATTAGGTGTTGAAGAAAATGCCTCAAAAGAAGAAATTAAAAGAGCTTATGAAAAACAAGTTGCTTATTTTAAAAGTGAAGTTAAGGATGAAAAAAGATTAAATAAATTTATAGAATTATTTGATGAGGCATTAGCTGCGTTAAATGTAGAGGAAAAAGAAATAATTCAGCCAATAGAAGAAAATGAAGGTGTATTTGATGAAGAAGTAAGTAAGTTATTTAAATCAGTAGAAGAGAAGGAAAAATCAAGAAATGTTAACGATGAAGATAAAATTATAGGGGATTGCCCTAAGGATAGCTTTGAAGAGTATTCGAAGGTAAAATGTAAAGAAATTTTAGGTGAAGACTTTAGTGAAAATAGCAATATTGAAACTAGTAATATAGCATCAGATGAAAAAAATATTGTTAATTTAAATGATGGAATGAAACTTTATATAAAAGAAGATAAAGTTGAAAATGGAATAGGTAATACTATAGTAGAAGATGCGAATAAAAGTATAAATGAAGATAAAGGTATAAATGAAGATAAAGATATAAATAAAGATAAAGCTATAAATGATAGTATATATATAAAGGAACCTCAAAATATAAATGAAAGCTATGCAACTACTATAATAATGAGTAGAGAAGAAATAGAAAGGGAAGTACTTAAAGAAAGTGCTAAAAAAAGCGAAGTACCTATATATAAATCTAAAGTTGAATTTGAAAGTGTAAATGAGTTTTTTAATAATGACTATGAGGATGAATTTGATAGTGAAGATGAATATGAAAATGACTTTATAGGAAAAGTTATTAAAAACAAGAAAAATAAAAAGAAAAGTAATATAAAAAATAAAAAAGAAAATATTAAGAAAAAAAATAATGATTCTGAAAGAAATAAAGGTTACAATAATACTAAGAAAAGTAATACAAGTAACGGTAAAAATGATGGCTTTAGTAAAAATAATAGACAAGGTGAAAATTATCAAAATGAAAGTGCAATACAGTCTGACAAAATAGGAAGACAAGCTGTAAAGGATGGAGTTAATAAAAGAATTAATAAAGTTGCAAATAAACAAAAGTCAGTAGGGGTTACTAGTATAGTATTAATACCTTTAAAAATTTTAGCACTTCCTATTATAGCTGTTTTAACATTATTAGGTATAATTTGTAAGGTGTTAAGTGTATCATCTTGGATAGTATCAAAGATGATAATTATTGGAGCAATTGCAATTAGTGCTATTCATGGTTATAGAATTTATACAGGTCAAATACCTAGGGAATATAATATATTTGTAATTTGTGCTATTGGATTTATAATTTCTATATTTTTACCAAGTGTACTTAAGTTAATTTCAAGTTCAGTGGACACAAGTAATAAAGCTTTAAAAGGCTTTGTTTTTGGGTAAGAGAAAAATAGGCTAAAATAGCCTATAAAACGGAGAATTGAAATCCATCACGAGAGGAGAATGAAAAATTGGGAAAAGCTATTGATGAAAAACATTTAGATATACAAGAAATAGAAAAGTTAAAAATAAACTTGGCTTTAGCCAATACTGAAATAAAAAAATTAAAAAAAGATATAGAGATATTAAAAAAAGCTGTCAATATTGACGTTAAAAATATAAATATTAATCCAAATGAAGAGATTGATGAAAGTAGTATTGGCTTAGATAATATTAATGAGATAGATATAAGATTTATTGATGACACAAAAGTAAAAGAAGAATATACAATAAGTGGACAAGAGTCATTAAGTGAAGATTTTTCTAAAGAGAAAAAAGAAGATACAAAAGATGAAGAAAAGAATAAATCAATTTTAGAGTTTGTTGTTGAAGAGGAGTCTATAGATGATCTTGAAGAAGATGAAATTTGTATAGAAATTAAAGAGCAAGAAGAAGAGGTTGTTGATTTAGAACTTCAAGAAACTAAAGAAAAAGCAAACGGAATATCAATGGAAGAAATTGATGAAGAAGTTCAATTAGGGTTAGAAAAAATTTCAGAAGAAATTGAATTAGGGTTTAAAAATATAGCTGATGAAATTATTGTTGAAGAGGAAATAGCTTTAGCAGTAGAGGAATTAAAAGAAGAGGAAATTAAAGAACAAGAAATAATTACGGAAGATGAAATTTTAACAAGTTCAGAAGAAGTAATTACAGAAAATAGCAAAGGTCAAAAAGAAGATACAATAAGTAATGTAGAGCATATAATTGAAAGTATAGAAAATAAAATAACAAAAGAGGATGATATTGAAAATAAAGGTCTATTCATTAAAATAAAGAAAGCCTTTATAGAAAATAATAATTATGAATGTATAATAACATTAAATAAAATAATTGATGAGATAAGTGAAATAGAGCAAGAATTAGTTAATGAAGATAAAATTGTGTTGTTATACTTAAGCTATTTTTATGATAAATTAAATGATTTACTTGAAAAGAGTGAAATAATAAATGAATTTTACATATCAGAAAATGAGGAAAGTAAATTATTAAAAATGATAATTGATGAAAAAGAATTTGACTTAAATCAAGAAGTAGATTTAAGTGTGAATAATATTTTAAAGAGAAATAAAAAGATATTTAATTCTTTAGAAACAATTATTAAAGTTAATATTATAGAAAAAATAAATAATATTATTTATAAAAACTTTGATGAAGTATTTTCTATTAATGATATTGCTTATGGTGTAGATACACTAAATATTAAAGCTTGGGTAAAGAAAAAAGACGAGGTTAAGTGGAAACTTGTTGAGGGGTTATACTCTAGTGATAATAACAAACTATATATGCTAGAAAGTGCTATTTCTATATTAAAGTTAAATTATGATAATACTTCAAAGCCTACTATTGAAGAAGATAGTAACATCTTGAAGAAGGAAGTAGCTAAGAAAAATATAAATAGTCAGGTAAATTACATTGAAAGTAATAAAATGCAAATAAAAAACGAAGATATAAATAGTACTTTAAAAATAGAAAGAGATGAAATTATTAAGGCAAAGCCTGCAATAAAAAGTAAAGATATAGATAATAATGATAGTAAGCATGGATGGGGCAAATTAAAAAATATGATTTTTAGAAAAAATAAAAAAGAGAATAAAAAGTAATTAAAAATGAGCATATCTGTAAAAAGATATGCTCATTTTGTTTATAGTTATTTAACAAAAATATAATATGAAGAATAATTGCAAAGCAGTATACGATACTATATAATATAAATATATAAACTGTAATAAAAGGGGTGGAGGAATATATATATTAAAGGTTTTTAAGAGAATATTAAGATTGTTGTAACAAAATTGACAAATTAATATAGTATAATGTTTACATAAGGAGTGATTAGTTATGGAAAATAATATAGCATTTGTAGATTCTTATCATGAAAGAAATTATATAGAGTTAGTTAAAAATTTTATGGGAAAATTAAATAAAGATTTATATATAGTATTAAAATTATTAAGTATTGATGAAGTTTATAGTGTTGCCAAAGAATATATTTACGGTACTACTATTAAATTTAAAGAATTATTAAATGACACAAGAATTATAAATACTTCAAGATTTATAGTTGAATTAGCATATAGTTTTTATACTAGAAACTTTTCAGTCAACGAGCTTTCAAGTACACGAAAACTAGATATGGACACAAGAAATTTTATAATAAATATTTTAAATTACTATGAAAAAAAAGAAAAAGAAGTAAATACATGTGCTTAAATTAAGCGAAAATATTTTTATCAAAACTAATTGAAATATTTTATTAAAAATGTTAAAATTAGTAAAAGATTAAACCGTTGAAGTGGAGATAAAAATAGATCGTGCACTAACAGAGAGTTTGGAAAGATGAGAGCCAAGCAGAACGCAGCCTATTAAATGGACCACTGAGGGCATAGTGAAAAGAGTTTTACTCCTAGTATTCTATGACGTTTGACATACGTTAGTTGTCTAGGATATGTTAGTATCTGATAAAGTGTACGATTATTTCGTGAATCAAGGTGGCACCGCGGGTGTAGTATATTCTACCCGTCCTTGACAGTAAATTATACTGTCTTGGGCGGGATTTTTTACGTTCTTTAATAGTAAGTATACTATTATAAATTTTTAAATTATTAATAGTACATTAGGAGGGAAAAGATGATTTATCCAAGTTTAAAAGAAGTAAAAAAAATTACTACGAATGAAGATTATAAAGTTGTACCAATAAGTATGGAGTTATATTCGGATATAAAAACTCCTATTGAAACCTTAAAAATTTTAAAGGGAATCAGTACTAATGTTTTTATTTTAGAAAGTGTTGATAGTACTAATAAAATGGGAAGATACACCTTTTTAGGATATGACCTAAAGCTTGAACTTACTTGCTACAATCATAAACTAAAAATTACTACAGGGACCACTATTGAAGAAGAAGTAAAGCATCCAAATGAATATATAAGAAAAATATTAAAAGAAAATAAAAGTCCAAGGATTTCGGGAATGCCTACATTTACTGGAGGACTTGTAGGATATTTTTCTTATGATTATATAAAATATGGAGAGCAGAGCTTAAATTTAAATGCTAATGATGAAGAAAAGTTTAATGATGTAGATTTAATGCTTTTTGATAAAGTAATAGCATTTGATAATTATAGGCAAAAAATAATCTTAATTGTAAATATTAAGGTTGAAAATTTAGAAGTTAATTATAGAAAAGCAGAAATTGAATTAAAGGCAATGGCAGATTTGATTATTAATGGTAAAAAAGCTGAAGAAAGACCATTAAAGATAAAGTCAGATTATAGAAGTTATTTTTCTAAAGAGCAATATTGCAATATGGTAGTAAAGGCCAAGGAATATATAAAAGAGGGTGATATTTTTCAAGTAGTATTATCAAATAAAATTGAAGCTGAAATAGAGGGAAGTATTTTAGATGCTTATAGAGTTTTAAGAAGTACTAATCCATCACCTTATATGTTTTATTTTTATAGTAATGATATTGAGATATCAGGAGCTTCACCAGAAACTTTAGTAAAACTTGAAAATAATAAGTTATATACTTTCCCACTAGCTGGAACTAGAAAAAGGGGAAAAGATGAAGAGGAAGATTTGGAGTTAGAAAAAGAACTTTTAGCTGATGAAAAGGAATTAGCAGAACATAATATGCTTGTTGACTTAGGTAGGAATGATATAGGTAAAATAAGTGAAATTAATTCAGTAAAAGTTGATAAATATATGAGTATAGAAAAGTTTTCTCATGTAATGCATATAGGTTCTACAGTATCTGGGACATTAAGATCAGATAAGGATGCATTAGATGCAATAGATTCAATATTACCAGCAGGTACATTATCAGGAGCACCAAAACTTAGGGCTTGTGAAATAATAAATGAGTTAGAAGGAAATAAAAGAGGAATATATGGTGGAGCTATTGGATATATAGATTTTACGGGAAACTTAGATATGTGTATTTCAATAAGACTTGCATTTGCAAAGAATGGAAAGGTGTTTGTAAGATCAGGAGCTGGTATTGTTGCAGATAGTGTTCCAGAAAATGAATATGAGGAATGTATAAATAAATCTAAGGCTGTTATTAATGCATTAAATATTGCAAAGGGTGGGATTAGATAATGATACTTTTAATAGATAATTATGATAGTTTTTCTTATAACCTTTATCAGCTTATTGGAACTATTGATTCTAATATTACTGTAATAAGAAATGATGAAAAGAGTATTAAGGAAATTGAAGCAATGAATCCAGAAATAATAATTATTTCACCAGGACCAGGAAAACCTAAGAATGCAGGAATTTGTATTGATGTAGTTAAGTATTTTAAAGGGAAGATACCTATATTTGGGGTATGTTTAGGTCATCAAGCAATATGTGAGGCTTATGGAGCAACAATTACTTATGCTAAGAACTTAATGCATGGTAAGACAAGCATAGTTAATGTGAATAATGATAGCAAGTTGTTTAGAGGGCTTAATGAAAAAATAAAGGTTGGAAGATATCACTCTTTAGCTGTAGATAAAAATACTTTACCATTAGAGTTATCAGTAATAGCAATGACTGATGATAATGAAGTAATGGCAGTTGAAGATAAGAAAAATAAAGTATATGGTGTTCAGTTTCATCCTGAATCAATATTAACTAAGGATGGATTGAAAATAATAAATAATTTATTAAGTTAAAAATAATTTATTGTACTTTGCCTTAAGGGAATATTCATAAATTTAACTAGAGATGTTCACAAATTAAAAGAGAAAGATTCGTAAATGAAAAGTTCTTTAAAGGCAAAATAAAAGAGGGGGCAATTTAAATGATTAAAGAAGCAATTATTAAACTAAGCAATAAGCAAGATATTGGTTATAACATGGCCAAGGAAGTTATGAATGAAATTATGAGCGGGAAAGCAAGTGATATTCAAAAAAGTGCATATTTAACTGCATTAAGTATGAAAGGTGAAACTATTGGAGAAATCACTGCTTCAGCAGAAGAAATGAGAAATCATTGTATAAAGCTTTTACATGATAAAGATGTACTAGAGATAGTGGGAACTGGTGGAGATGGATCTAATTCATTTAATATTTCAACTACATCATCAATTGTAATTGCAGCTGGAGGGGTACCAGTTGCTAAGCATGGAAATAGAGCTGCAAGTAGCAAGTGTGGGGCTGCGGATGTATTAGAAGCTTTAGGAGTAAATATAACTATTTCGCCAGAAAAAAGTACTGAGTTATTAAATAAAATAGGTATTTGTTTTTTATTTGCACAAAATTATCATATTGCAATGAAGTATGTAGCACCAGTAAGAAAAGAGCTTGGAATAAGAACTGTATTTAATGTGTTAGGGCCACTGAGTAATCCTGCAGGAGCAAATATTGAGCTAATGGGTGTTTATGATGAAGAATTAGTAGAACCTTTAGCTAGAGTCTTAGATAATTTAGGCGTAAAAAGAGCATTAGTAGTTTATGGGGAAGATAAATTAGATGAAATATCTATGAGTGCAGCTACTAAAGTTTGTGAAATTAAGAATGGAAAATTTTATTCTTATAAAATACGTCCTGAGGACTTTGGATTTGAAAGATGTAATAAAGAAGAATTAGTTGGAGGCAGTCCTAATGAAAATGCAGAAATTACTCTTTCTATTTTAAATGGAGTAAAGGGTGCTAAAAGAAATGCTGTTGTTTTAAATGCTGGAGCAGCTTTATATTTAGGTGGAAAAGCTGATTCAATAAAAGATGGTGTTAGATTAGCAGAAGATATTATTGATAGTGGAAAGGCTAAAAAGAAATTAGAAGATTTCATTAAGTTTTCTAATGAGTAGGTGATTAAATGATTTTAGATGAAATAGTTGAAAAGACAAAGGTTAGATTAGAACAGAAGAAAAAGGAAAAGCCTTTTGATTTAGTAAAAAAGGAAGCACTATCAATAGTTGAACAGCAATTTTACTTTGAAAAAGTATTAAAAAGTAAAGAAATATCATTTATTTGTGAAGTTAAAAAAGCATCACCATCAAAGGGAATAATAGCAGAAGAATTTCCTTATTTACAAATAGCAAAGGATTATGAAAAAAGCGGAGCAAATGCAATATCAGTCTTAACAGAGCCATATTTCTTTAAAGGTGAAGATAAGTTCTTGAAAGAAATAGCCAGTGAAGTAAAAATTCCTGTATTAAGAAAAGATTTTGTAATAGATGAATATATGATATATGAAGCTAAAATCTTAGGAGCAAGTGCAGTATTACTTATTTGTTCAATATTAAATGAAGATACTTTAAAAAAGTATATAAAAATAGCAGATAGCTTAGGATTATCAGCATTAGTGGAGGCTCATGATGAAGATGAAATTAAAATGGCTTTAAGAGCTAGAGCAAGAATTATAGGAGTAAATAATAGAAATCTTAAGGATTTTACTGTTAATATAAATAATTCTATAAATTTAAGAAAGCTAGTACCAGAAGATATTATTTTTATAGCTGAAAGTGGAATAAAAACTTCGGAGGATATAGAAAAGTTAAGAAAAGCTAATGTAAATGCAGTATTAATAGGTGAAACTCTTATGAGAAGTAAGGATAAAAAGACAGCCTTAGAGTATTTAAGAGGATACAAATATGAGTAAAGTAAAAATAAAATTTTGTGGGTTGTTTAGAGAAAAAGATATTGAATATGTAAATGAGTTAAATCCAGATTATATAGGCTTTGTATTTGCTAAAAGTAAAAGACAAGTTAGTATAAAACAAGCAATAAAATTAAAAAGTAAATTAAATACTAATATTAAGGCTGTTGGAGTTTTTGTTAATGAAGATATTGAAAAAGTATTAGAGATAATAGATAAAAATATTATTGATATAGTTCAACTTCATGGAAATGAAAGTGAGGAGTATATAAAAACTATAAAAGAAAGGAGTACAAAAGAAGTTATAAAAGCAATAAAGGTAAACTGCTTTGAAGATATTGAAGTATGGAAGGATTCTTGTGCAGATTATTTATTGTTAGATAATGGACAAGGGACAGGAAAGACATTTAATTGGAATAATATAAAAAATCTTAATAGACCATTTTTCCTTGCTGGTGGATTAAATTTAGAAAATATAAATGAAGCTATTTTAAAGGTAAAACCAATGGCTATAGATATTAGCAGTGGCATTGAAACTAATGGAGTTAAGGATTTTGAAAAAATGAAGGAAGTAATAAAGATTGTAGGAAGGTAGGTAATTTTATGAGTAAAGGGAGATTTGGAATTTACGGAGGACAGTATATAGCAGAAACATTAATGAATGAACTTATTAATCTTGAAGAAAAATATGAATTTTATAAAAAGGATAAAGAATTTAATGAGGAATTAAATAAATTACTTAATGAATATGCTGGGCGACCATAATTATTGTATTATGCAGAAAAAATGAGTAAAGATCTTGGAGGAGCAAAGATTTATTTAAAAAGGGAGGATTTAAATCATACAGGCTCTCACAAAATAAATAATGTTCTTGGACAAGCTTTGTTAGCTAAAAAATTAGGTAAAACAAGAATAATTGCAGAAACAGGAGCAGGGCAACATGGTGTAGCAACAGCTACTGCAGCAGCCCTTTTAGGGTTAAAGTGTGAAATATTCATGGGGAAGGAAGATACAGATAGACAAGCCTTAAATGTGTATAGAATGAAGCTTTTAGGGGCAAAGGTTCATTCTGTAACTAGTGGAACAATGACTTTAAAGGATGCTGTTAATGAAACTATGAGGGAATGGGTAAGTAGAATTTCTGATACTCATTATGTTTTAGGATCAGTAATGGGACCGCATCCATTTCCTACAATAGTAAGGGATTTTCAAAGTGTTATAAGTAAAGAAGCAAGGGAACAAATATTAAAGGTAGAAGGAAAGCTACCTAGTGCAGTTATTGCTTGTGTTGGTGGTGGAAGTAATGCAATTGGAGCTTTTTATAACTTTATAGAAGATAAAGATGTACAGCTTATTGGATGTGAAGCTGCAGGAAAAGGTGTAGATACAGCATTAAATGCAGCAACTATGGCTAATGGAACAGTAGGTATATTTCATGGAATGAAGTCTTATTTTTGCCAAGATGAATTTGGGCAAATTGCTCCAGTTTACTCAATATCCGCAGGTTTAGATTATCCGGGGATTGGACCTGAACATGCATATTTAAATGATATAAAAAGAGCTAAGTATGTACCTATAACTGATGATGAAGCAGTTGAAGCCTTTGAGTATTTAGCAAGAACAGAAGGGATTATTTGTGCAATAGAAAGTGCACATGCTGTAGCTTATGCTATGAAAATAGCAAAGAATTTTAGCTCTGATGAAAATATTATTATTAATCTTTCAGGAAGAGGAGATAAAGATGTTGCAGCAATAGCTAGATATAAGGGGGAAGAAATTTATGAGTAAAATATATAAAGCATTTGAAAGTAAAAAGGCATTTATAGGTTTTTTAACTGCAGGTGATCCAGGGGCAGATAAGACTGTAGAATATATTTTAGAAATGGAAAGAGCAGGGGCTGATTTAATTGAAATAGGAATACCTTTTTCAGATCCAACAGCTGAAGGTATAGTAATTCAAGAAGCTAATATTAGAGCATTAAAAGGTGGAATGACAACTAGTGGAGTTTTTGAAATTGTAAAAAAGGTAAGAGAAAAAAGTAATATTCCATTAGTATTTTTAACTTATATTAATCCGGTTTATAAGTATGGGTATGAAAAATTCTTTGAAGAATGTAAAGAAGTTGGAATTGATGGAATTATTATTCCAGATGTACCTTATGAAGAAAAACATGAAATTGAAGATATAGCAAATAAATTTGATGTTGATATTATTTCTTTAATTGCACCTACTTCAGAAAATAGAATAAAAAAAATAGCAAGTGAGGCTAAAGGATTTATTTATGTAGTTTCTTCTATGGGGGTTACGGGTGTTAGGAATGAAATAAAAACAGATATATCAAGTATAGTAAAATCAATTAAGGAAGTTACTGATATTCCTTGTGCTATAGGTTTTGGAATTAATAATTCAAAACAAGCAAGGCAAATGGCAGAAGTAGCAGATGGAGTTATTGTTGGAAGTGCAATTGTTAAGATAATTGCAAAATATGGGGACAATGCGCATGATGAATTATTTAATTATGTGAAAGAAATGAAAGATGCAATAAAATAGGAGTTCAACATGTATAAAATTTGGTTATTAAGAAGTGCTGTTGCATAACTAAGAAAGTTATAATCCATGTTTAATATAGATAAAACTGTAGAGGTAGTGTGAAGTAATTATTATAGATGAGTGGCTAAATTTAGAATATAAATTTTGTATTTACGCATACCTTATAATAAGAGCATAAATTTAGTAAGTGTGCTTAAAAAAGTAGTACATGAAATGTTGTAAGGAAGTGTAAATATGCTATCAGAAATTGAAAAGCTAAGGGAAGAGATAAAATACTATAAGCGAGAAAGAGATGATTGGAAAGTAGATATGAAAATGCTCCATGCAAAGGAAAAAGTACAGGAATTAGATAATAAAATTCAAGAATTACAAGATAAGCTATATGACATGGAATTTAAAGAGTTAGTAAAAGAAGAAAGCCAACATAATAATATTCAAGGGTAAAATAAAGCCATAAATATTGAATGTTTAAACATCCAATATTTATGGCTATATTATTTAATTGTTAAATAATATATTTGAATTAGAGGTAAATAAACATATTCATTTAAAAGTTATTTTAAATAATTACTTGAAAATTATGATTAATATAGTATAGTTTTAAATATATATGTTTAATAAAAATACAGTAGAAAATCATTTGTATGTAAAGGAGTACTAGGATGGGGATATTTGATATATTTAATAAAAAGAAAAATAACGTAGAAAAAGTTGAACATAAAGTTCCAGAATATTATGGAGTGACTAGTGATTTATTAGGTGAAGTAGAAGATTTAGCTTCAAAATATTTAGTAGATGAAAGTATGTTAGATATATATAGCAAAGATAAATTAGAGGTAAAATATCTTAATGAAGCAAGACAAGAATTAGAAGAGGCATTAAAAAATTTAAACAAATCATTAGAAGAATATTATGATAATGAATATACTATTGCTAGTGCTACAAAAGAAAAAGATAAGACATTCCCATATTCATTAGAGGCTTTAGTGGTGTTATTTAATAATTCACTTGATTTATATGCTGAAAATGAAAGTGCATGGGATACTTTAAATTTAGCATATAATAAGTGTAATGGTAAATTAAACAAAGTAAAAGAAGTATTAAGTGATGATGAAGCTATTCAAAAGTTTACTGGACTTAAACCTATAGTAAAAGAAGAGGAAAAGATAGAGGAAACTGAAGTTACTAATGAAGAAAGCAATGAAGAGGTTGCATCAGATGCTTCAGTAGTTGTTGAAAATGTTAGTGATGATGTTGATGGAGACATAATAGTTAATACTGATAAAATTAAGATGTATTTTATTAGAATAAGCAGAAATGAAGATGATTCTTTAAATTTAAATTTATGTATTGAAAATAAAACTGACAAAAATGTTGTAGTAGAAAGTAAAGAAGTTATAGTTGATGGAAGAAGCACAGAACCAGTATTTAACTGCAATATTTCAGCAGAAACAAGAGTGTTTGATAAAATGATATTTAATACTAATGTTGATCAGTTAGTTAATTTAGAATGTTCAATTACTATGAAAGATAGTAATACAAATGAATTATTAGAAGAATGTAAAGTTAGTATGTTTAAAGAAAATTAATTATAATAAATATGAAGTGGTAGATATTTTTTAATTGTCTACTGCTTTTTTTACTTCTTAATAGAAAAATTCAATAATTATTAATGCGGTATAATATTTTAGTAGTCGAAGAATAAGTTTTTAAAAAAGTGAATTTAGTATTAAAATCAAGAATTTAACTTTTCATTTTAGGCTAGAAATTTACAAAAAATATTGACTTGGAGTTAACTCCAAGGGGTATTATTAAATTATTAAGAAAAATGAAATATAATATTTTATAGGGAAATAGATAAAGTTAATTAAATACTTAAAAGGAAGTTGAGGTTAGTAGTATGACAATTGCAGAGGTTAGTAAAAAATACGATATTTCAGCAGATACATTAAGATATTATGAGAGAGTAGGAATGATTCCACCAGTAACTCGTACAGCAAGTGGTATTAGAGATTATCAAGATAGTGATTTAGGATGGGTTGGCCTTGCTAAATGTATGAGAAGTGCAGGGCTTCCAGTTGAAGCAATGATTGAATATGTAAGATTATATCAAGAGGGAGATTCAACAATACCAGCAAGATTGCAGTTATTATTAGAACAAAGACAATCACTTTTAGAACAAAAAAAGAAAATAGATGAAACTTTAGATAGACTTAATTATAAAATTTCAATATATGAAGATGCAGTAAAAACAGGAAAGCTTTCATGGTAAAAGTAAAATGTATTGTAAATTAATTACTGGTTAAAACATAAATATTAGAGTATAGTTTAACTTATACAAAAATCTGGAGGAAATCAAATGATGAATAAAATTGGAAAAATAACAATATACGTAAATAATCAAGAAGAAGCTAAAGAGTTTTGGACTAAGAAAATGAATTTTGTTGTAAAACTTGAACAACCAATGGGGCCAAATATGAAATGGTTAGAAGTTGGACCAAGTGAAGATTCATTTACTACTTTTGTAATATATGAAAAGAACTTAATGTTAGCTCAAAATCCACAAGCAAATGTAGGTCATCCAAATATAATTTTAAGTACTGATGATATTGAATCTACTTATAATGAAATGAAAACAAATGAAGTAGAAGTTGGGGAAATTATGAAAATGCCATATGGAAGTATGTTTAAATTTAAAGATATGGATGGAAATGATTATTTAGTTAGAGAAGATAAGTAAATAATATTAATTTTAATATAAAAGGTTTAAATTAATATGAAATAAAAGTATATGTAAAAAGCATCATAAACTAAATATGATGCTTTTTATATATAAAAACGTTAATATTAATATGGCGAAGTTTTTAAATCCAATTTACATTAGCTTCTTTTCTAGGAACAGTTCTCTTATATCTAACATCTGGATATCCAATAACTAAGCAAGAAACTATTGTATTACCATCCTTAATTCCAAGTAAATCTAAAATTTCTTTATTGTCTTTAGATGCAATTAATAAAAATCCACTAAAGAAAGTACCAAGTCCTAAAGCATCTGTCATAAGCTCCATATTAGAAGAAGCTAATCCACCATTAATAGGATTTGGAGTAGTAACAAATATTACTGATGGTGCATTAAAAAATATTCTATCATTTTTTAAAGGATCTTCTTTGAATTGATTATAACTATGAATCCACATATTTGCATATCTTTTTAAATGCTCAGTTTCAGGAGTTAAGTTAGCTAATATATATTCTCCTTTTTTCTTTAAGCTTTCATAAGCTAATTCTCTAAGTTCATGTAATTTATCTGTAACTACAGTATAAGAAACATCTTGGCTATTAGTAGAGGTTTGAGTGAACCTTCCAGCTTCAATAATTTGTTTTAGTTTTTCCTTTTCTACTGGAATATTTTTAAATCGTCTAACACTTCTTCTAAATTTAATAAAGTTTAAAAGATTTTCAGCTTCTACAGTGAAAGTTTCTTTATTATAAGGTTTTACTTCAGACATATTATAATCATCAGTTGAAACAGCATCTACAGGACAGACTGCAACACAGTGAGCACATTTTATACAACCTTCATTATTTATATCAGCTTTACCATCTTTTAATGAAATAACACGTGTAGGACAATCTTGAATACATTGTCTACAAGCGATACATTTTTCTCTATCTACTTTAAACATATAAACACACTCCTCTTTTATATTTTTATAGTTAGTATTTTTTGACTTTTATATTCATAAAATTTATAATTAATCCATTAGTTAATAAAAAGTAATGAATCAATATTGATATTATAGCACTATTTATTAGAGTAGGTCTAATTCAATATATTCATAAATGTATAACTAAAAGTTATAGATTTGTTTTGAAGTTAAGGATATATATATAAATTAAAATAAAGTTTTAGATTAATTTACACAATATGTAGTAGTTATATTAATGGAATTAAGAGTATTATAAATTTAAGTTATATTCCTTTAACAAATTAGATAAAAATCAGTAGGAGATATAAAAATGAATTTACAACAATTACAATATTTTAAAGTGATTTCACAAACAAAGAATTTTACTACAGCATCAAATATATTATCAATAACTCAGCCTGCTTTAAGTAAAGCAATTTCAAAATTAGAAGAAGAATTAGATGTACAACTATTTGAAAGAGAAGGTCGTAATATAAAAATAACTAAATATGGAGAAGTATTTTTAAAATATGCAGAATCAGCATTAAATGATATTGAAAAAGGCATAGAGAAAATACATGATATGAAAACAAATAATGATAATATTATTTCAATAGCATCAACTTATTGTATAGGAGCTACATTTATTCCATTTTTAATAAGTAATTTTATAAATTCACATATTCAAACAAGATTTAATTTTAATAATCAAAGTACAGAAGAAATTTTTAAAGATTTAAAGTATGAAAGAGTAGATTTGGGGTTTTTTGATAGTATTGAAAAGATTGATAAGTATTCAGAAATAGAAACAATATTAGTTAAGAAAGAGGAGTATGTTTTAATAGTACCTAAAAATCATCATTTAGCAAATAGAGAGGAAGTTGAGCTGAAAGAGTTAAAAGATGAGTATTTTATAGCTTATAATGATAGGAATAATGAGAAAAAAATATCTTATTCAGAACTTATAGGATATACACCTAAAATAGCAGTTGAGCCAACAGAAGCAACTATGCTTGCAAGTTTAGTTGCTGCAGGAGCAGGAATTGCAATAATTTTAAATACACCAATGATAAATACTAATAAGCTATCTATTATAAAAATAAAGGATTATATTGGACGTAAGAATATTTATATGGGATGGAATAGAAATTCATATTACTCGAAAACTATAGAAGAGTTTAAAAAGTATGTAATTAAAGATTTGAAATAAAAGGTATTACATTAGTAAATATAAAGAAGAAAGAGGAAAAATATAATGAATATAATTGTTAGAAAATATGAAGAAAAATACTTAGAGGAAATGATTAAAATATGGAATGAAGTAGTTGAAACAGGAATAGCATTTCCTCAGATGGAGACTTTATCATTGAATTCAGCAAAGAATTTTTTTGATGAATAAACATATACGGCAATTGCAATTGATGAAGAAAAGTCAGAAGTGTTAGGATTATATATTTTACATGCTAATAATGTAGGAAGATGTGGTCATATATGTAATTCAAGTTATGCTGTAAAAAAAGACTGTAGGGGCCTACATATTGATGAAAAACTTGTAATTGATTCTTTAGAACAAGGAAAAAAATATGGCTTTAGAATAATTCGATTTAATGCGGTAGTGGCAAGTAATATACATGCAAGAAATTTATATGAACGTTTAGGATTTAAACAATTGGGGGTTATACCGGAGGGATTCTTAATGGAGGATGGACATTATGAAGATATTTGTCCATATTATAGAGAATTATAAAAAGGAGATGTTATGGATAAAAGGTATCAATACTAAATAATATAAAGTATTTATATAAATAATAAAGAAAAAATAGTAACTGTGAAACTTTAAGTTTTGCAGTTATTTTTATAAATAGGTAAGGGTAAATTTAGTTGTTATAAATATAAATTAAAATTAAGTTATATTTTTACAAAATATTAATGTATAATTATTTATAAGAATATCTATATCATTTATTAAGTGAATTATATTATGGGGGTATATATTATGAATTACAAATTAACTAGGAATTTGTGGATAATTTCTGGGGTGCTTTTTTTTATAACTTGTATAATAAATATTTTTAGTAAAAGGACATTTGCTTTGATTTTATTAGACATAGTTGTAGTTATTTTATCTTTTATAAATGCTTATATTCAACATAAAAAAATATATCAAAACAAAGATAAGGAGTAAAAAGGGAGGGGTTATTTTGAAATCATTAAAAGTTATTAGTGCAATAGAATTAGTATTAATGGTGTGTAGTACAATAATTAATATTTTAGGATATGCTGATAGAATATCAATGTCTTATGTTAGAATTTTATTTCTTATTGTAATTTTATGTGGGATGATTATAAATTTCCTAATAGTAAGAGAGCAAAGAAAGAACTTAAAAAAATCTAATCCTGAAAATAAAAGTGTATTATTATTACTAGTTGTACTTATAATAGGGACAAGTTGGATAGTATCATATGGATTTGCAATATTCTCGAAATAGGTATTAATAAAAATTTAAATGCTAGCAATGTAGTATAGTGATATTTAGTTTTTCCTTTTGAATGTATCTATAAATTTATACTAAAGTACCATTTTAGTTAGAATGTTTAATGTTATATGAAAATAATGTATAATGTAAAAAACAATTTTTTATAATAGGTTAACTTATATTAATTAAATGATACAAAAGTACCTCTAGAAGGGATAGATTAATATTTAAATCAATCTATTGTGAGTTAAAATAAAAGGAGAGCAGTTATGGAAATTAGGTTAGAGCAATTAGTAGTAAGATTAGAGCAAAAAGATGATTATAGAGAAGTAGAAAATCTAACAAGAGAAGCATTTTGGGATGTATATCGACCAGGATGTAGTGAACATTTAGTATTGCATAAATTGAGAAATGCAAAATCATTTATTAGTGATTTAGATTATGTTTTTGTAGTAGATAAGAAAATTATAGCTAATATTGTTTATACAAAGATGTTTAATGAGAAGGGTGAAATGCTTAATGATGTAATTGCCTTTGGACCAATTAGTGTACATCCTGAATATCAAAAAAGAGGTATAGGGAAGAAGATAATTGAAATATCAATAAATAGGGCAAAAGAACTAGGGTATAAGGCAGTTCTTATTACTGGAAATGATAAGTTTTATAATCCATTAGGATTTGAAGGGGCATATAAGTATGGAGTTACTTTGCCAGGAATGTCTGTAGAGGATAAGGCAGAATTTTTTATGGCAATGGAATTAGAAAAAGGTTATTTATCAAAGCATAGTGGAGTTTATAATTTTGATTCTTTATTTAATGTTACTGATGAGGAGTTAGAGAAATTCGAATTAGAATTTCCAAAGAAAGAAAAAAGGGAGCCAAGAGATACTGATTTATAAAAACGGATGGTTATAAATAAGCAATAGAGGTTTTAAAAGAGGGGTAATACATGAAAAATATAGGATATTATAATGGGGAATATGGATTAATAGAAGAAGTAAAAATACCAATGCTTGATAGAGGAATTTATTTTGGAGATGGGATTTATGAAGCTACATTTTCGATAGGTAATAAAATATTTGCATTAGATGATCATTTGGACAGATTATATAGCAGTGCATCATTATTAGATATTAATTTACCTTTTACTAGAACAGAAATAATTAATATATTGGAAGAGTTAAATAGTAAGGTCGATTCAAAAGTAAAGTTTATATATTGGCAAGTAACAAGGGGGACAGCACCTAGAAAGCATATATATAATAAAGAAATAAAGGGCAATCTTTATATAACAATAACTCCATTTGCTGAAGTTAAGGATTATGAAAAAAAGCTTAAGCTTATTACTGTTGAAGATACTAGATTTTTACATTGTAATATAAAAACATTGAATTTAATTCCAAATGTTATGGCTTCTCAAAAAGCAGATGAAGCTGGATGTGATGAAGCGGTTTTTCATAGAGGAGATATAGTAACTGAAGCATCACATAGTAATGTTCATATAATAAAAGATGGTGTATTTAAAACTCACCCAACTGATAATTATATTTTGCCTGGTATTTCAAGAAAACATATAATTGAAATTTGTAAGAATAATAATATTAAGGTTGATGAAACAGCATTTACAGTAAAGGAAATGATGGAAGCAGATGAGGTATTAGTAACTAGTTCAAGTAAATTAATAGTACCTGCTTGTGAAATCGATGGAATAAAGGTTGGGGGAAAAGCCCCTAATATAGTTAAATTACTTCAAGATGAATATTATAAAAAGGTTGATTTAGAAACAAGTTTGTAAAATTAAAAAAATAATCAGAGCTTAGATAATGTAGAAATATATTTATCTAAGCATTTTTTATTGGAGTTATTTAATTTGAGATTTTTATAATAAGTTTATTTTATAAATAAGGTTGAAATAAAAATTAATATATATAGCTAAAATATAAAAGAACACTTGTTCATTAAGCTTTGTTGGGCTATAATGTAGCTATAGATTATTAATAAAGCTGGTGATTAAAATGGATATTAATGAAAAGCTAAGAATTTTAAGTGGTGCTGCTAAATATGACGTGTCTTGTTCATCTTCAGGCTCTAATAGAAGTTCAAAAAAGGGTGCAATAGGTTCAGTTTCATCAAGTGGGATTTGTCATAGTTTTACTCCAGATGGACGTTGCATATCTTTACTTAAAATATTATTAAGTAATTGTTGCATATATGATTGTGCTTATTGTATAAACAGAAAATCTAATGATGTGGAAAGAGCTTCTTTTACAGCTGAGGAAATAATAAATTTAACTATGAATTTTTATAGACGCAATTACATAGAAGGATTATTTTTAAGTTCGGCAATAATTAATAGTCCTAACTTTACTATGGAGTTACTTACTACAGTAGTTGAAAAACTTAGGGTAGAATATAATTTTAGAGGATATATTCACTTAAAGGCAATTCCAGGTGCTGATGAGGAACTTATTAAAAAAGCAGGTTCATATGTTGATAGAATGAGTGTAAATATTGAATTACCATCATCAAATTCATTAAAGCTTTTAGCTCCAGAAAAGAAAAAAGAAGAAATATTTAAGCCAATGAGTTTAATAAAAAATAACATAATCTCTAATAAAGATGAACGTAAAAGGTATAAATCATCACCAATATTTGTACCAGGAGGACAAAGTACACAGCTTATTGTTGGTGCAACAAAGGAAAATGACTTAAATATATTAAATTTAACAGAAAATCTTTATAATAAATTTGATTTAAAAAGAGTTTATTATTCAGCTTATGTACCAGTTAATAATGGTGGAAACTTACCAGAAATTAAAAATCCACCAACACTTAGAGAACATAGATTGTATCAAGGGGATTGGCTTTTAAGGGTATATGGATTCAAGGCCAATGAATTATTAGATGAAAAGAATCCTAATTTTGATATTAATTTTGATCCTAAAACTACATGGGCTTTAAATAATATAGATAAATTTCCAGTGGAAGTGAATATAGCATCATATGAAATGTTAATTAGAGTACCAGGAATAGGAATAAGGGGAGCAAGAAAAATTATTAGTGCTAGAAGAATAAATTCTTTAGATTTTATAGACTTAAAAAAACTAGGAATAGTAATAAAAAGAGCACAATATTTTGTTACTTGCAAAGGAAAGTATTTTGGAGCTGTTGCTTTTGATGATGTTAAGATACGAAGTGCATTAAAACCTAAATTTGATTTAAATATTATTGATGAAGATGTTGAGCAAATATCATTTTTTAATAAGGATATAGGAAATATTATTTTAGAGGATAATGGCAGCTATTCTACTGAAAAGAAAGTTTTATTATTAAATGATAAAGATACGTCAATAAGTGGGGAGTTATAAGAGGTGATAATATATTGAATTCATATTTATATGATGGAAGCTTTGAAGGTTTTTTAACATCTATTTTTTATGCTTATAGCTGCAAGGATAGTTGCATTATTGTAAAATCAAAAGAATATATTCCAAATTTAATAGATGAAGTAATAGATATAAATACAGAAATTGATAAGTTTGAGAGAGTTTATAAAAGTATGTCTGAAAAGCTTAATAATAATGTTTTAAGAAATGTATATTACTTATACCTTAGTGATATACAAGGATCAGAAAATCTTGCATTAGATTATTTAAGATTATGTTACAAGTATGGAATAGATATTAACTTAGCTAAAAATAATGAAACAATAATTTTAGTAGATAAATATTGCAAAAGAGTAAGTGGAGAAGCACATAGTTTTACTGGTTTTGTAAGATTTAAGGAAATAGGTCCTTTAAGTTATTATTCAGTTATTGAGCCAGATCATAATATATTACCTATAATATTAAGGCATTTTACTAACAGGTTTTCTGATCAAAATTTTATAATACATGATTTAAAAAGAGAAAAGGCAATAGTTTATAACACAAAAGAAGCAATTATTACAGACTTAACTAAAGAACAGGGAGAAAAGTTAAGTAATAAAATTGATGATAGTGATTTTGAAAATTTATGGAGGACTTTTTATAATTCTGTAAATATTGAAGAACGTAAAAATCATAAATGTAGAAATCAGCATATGCCAAGAAGGTATTGGAAGCATTTAACGGAGTTACAGTAAATAGTAACTCCTTTTTAGTATATAAAAAATTAAATGTTTACATAAAGGTGTTGACTTTGTTTAAAGTTAAAAAGATAATTAAATTGTAAATAATGGTAGAGGGGATAGAGAAATGAATCATGTAGCAAATAATAAAAAATATGAAGAGGTAAAGTAGCATTGGGGGAAAGTTAAATAAAATTTTTGGACATTAAAGGTCCAGAAAAATGGGAAAAGGTGAGAATTAATGGATGGGTCTATAAAAAAGAAGTTAGAGAAAAGAAATGAGAGAATAATTAATGCAGTTATAAAGAAGGCAAATAGTATTTGTCCAGAATCCATTGCATTAATAGGGGTTTATGGTTCATTTTATACTGGAGATATACATGACAAGTCAGATTTAGATTTATGTATTGTCATAAATGATGATGAAGGATGGAAACTTTCTTCATGTTTTATTTTAGATGATGTTGCTTTTGATATTTATTGTACACCATGGGATGCACTTGAAGATATGGCTGAATATAAAAACCCTTATATTACAAAGCTTTTAGATTTAAATGTTTTATATATTAAAGAGAAAAAGTTCTTAATAAGATATGATGAGTTAAAGTTAAAGGCTATAAAAAGATTAAAAGAAAAATTTTCTATAAAGGATAATGAAAATGCTGAAAAGCTTCTTGAAGAAGGAATTAAGGAATATGCTAATATAATGCTTAGTAGTGAGTATGGAGAATGTAGATATAAGGTAGCAGGAATGCTTTATAATATTGAACAAGCTATTTATATATATAATAAAAAATATATAAATACAGGTGTAAAGAGAATTCCTGAAGAAATATCAAAAATGGAAAATTTACCAGAAGGGTTTATTGAATTATATAAGAAGCTTATTGAATCAGAAAATATTGAAGAAATGAAGAATATATCAACAAGATTAATGAAATCTATGAAAGATTTTTCAAGTGTTATGAGAGCTAAGGTTACTACTAAAAAAACAATAACAGAAAATGATATTAAGGGATCTTATGAAGAAATTTACTCTAATTGGAAAAATAAGATGTATCATGCTGCTGATATAAATGATACTTATTTATCTTTGAACACTGCTGCAAGTTGTCAGGAATTTTATGATGGTATGTATAATGAATATAATATTAAAAAGGTTGATATTATGAAAAAGTTAAAAGATAATAATTTAAAGGAAGCAGCAAAATGTTTTGATGAAGCTATGGAAGAATATAAAGAAAATTATAATAGGTTAAATATCGATGTTGTAAAATATAATGATTTAGATGAGTTTGAAGAAAATTATTTACAGTCTTAATAAAATGGATTATATATTTGATATGGATAAATAGATTAGCCCTAGACGTGAACTACTAATTAGTTTAGTTTGCTTCTGGGGCTAATTTATATAATATCAAAAGGATTTTTACTCAACATTGCCTAAAAGCTCTAACTCTAACTCAGCTAATTTTAAATTTGCATCAATAACAGAGTAGCCATTATTTATAAAATAAATTATTAAGCCATCACGAGCATTTTTAGAATATAGCTTATTAAATCCTGCAAGGGTAAGGCATCTGTTAGATTCATCAATAGATAACTTGCAAGCAAGGCAGAGTTTTAATACATTATCTCTACTTGGGTTTTTTGTTCCATTTAGTATTTGATAGCCATAATTTCTATGAATATCAGCATTAGCAATAAGTTCACTCTTTTTTATTTTTTTAGAAATTCTTAAACTATCTAAATACTTAGAAAATGTTAATTTAGGAATTGGTGAAAGTGTATTTTTAATAAAATTATCAAGCTCACTTTCAGAATTAATATTATTAATTATATTATCAAGTTCAGTAGTATTATTATCTAACATTATTATTCTCCATTATTATTTTTATACTCAAAATTGAGTAATTCATATAATAATGATAAAATAAAACTTGCTAAAAATCAAATAACTAAGGGGTAGAGGAGTATGGAAAATGTTAGCTTTGATGAAATAGAATCAAAGTACAGTGAGCTTACAGAACTTAATAATTCAGCAAAAAGTAATGTATATTTAGTTAGAAGTGAAGTAGATGGAAGAATCTATATAAAAAAGGAGTTAAAAAATTATAATATTGACGTATATAAACAAATAATGAATATAGAAAATTTCTACATGGCTAGAGTATATGAAGTATTTAAATGTGAAGATTCATTAATAGTAATTGAAGAGTTTATTAATGGACAAACATTACAAGCTATATTAGACAATGAAGGACCATTAGAAGAAACAAAAGCAATAAAATATATGATTAATTTATGCTCGATTTTAGATGTTTTACATAATTTAAATCCAGCAGTTATACATAGAGATATAAAGCCTTCTAATATAATAATAGATAATAATGGAATATTAAAGCTTATAGATTTTGATGTTTCAAGAGTATATAAAGAAGAAAGAAATATGGATACGCATATATTAGGAACTAAGGGGTATGCGCCACCAGAGCAGTTTGGTTTTGAACAAACAGATTGTAGAAGTGATATTTATTCAGTTGGGGTAATGCTGAATGTATTAACTACAGGAAAGCATATAAAAGAAGAGCTAAATGAGGGAAAATTAAAAGGAATAATTAAAAAGTGTACAAACATTTCACCAGATAATAGGTATTCTAATGTAAAAGAATTAAAAAAAGCTTTAGAAAATGTTTTATACTATAAAGGACAAGAAGAGTATAAAGAAACAGTTATTAAATCTGAAAACTCTGAGCCAGAATTTATAAAAGATAAGTATAAACAAGAAGAAGAGGAAAGAGTATCAATTTCTTTAAATGAAAATAAATATACAAATGAAAAAACTAAAAAGGGAGTTCCAAAAATAAAAGAAAAGGAAGCTTCAAATAATGAAAATTTATTTTCAAATAAGGAGAAAGTATACAATAATTTTAAGAAATCAAATGAAAAAGAGAAATTGAACTTAAATAAATTTGGTGGAAAGAAGAAAGTTAATTTAAATAAAGCAGATGAAAAAGAAAAGCTTAATTTAAATAAAATAGATAAAGAAGAAAATTTAAATTCAAATTTAAATAAGGGAAAAAAACATAAAAAAATTAATATAATATCTGAAATAAAAGATTTACCAGGATGTGGGGCTAGGAATCCTTTTATGATATTGGGAGCAAGTTTATGGTACTTATTTTTAGCCTTTGGATTCTTTTGCAATTGGGGAAGTGGTGATATTACATTAATTTTAGAAGATATATTTGTTGTAGCTTTATTATTATCATTTACTTTATTTAATGGAAATTATAAAAATATAAAAAGTAAATTACCTTTGACTAGAAGTAATGTGAAAAATAGAGTGATAGCAGGTGTTATTATATATAATATTGTTATTTTTATGATATATGGAATTATCACAGAATTAATTTAAAAAAATATTAAAATGTATGCTGACAGCATAACAAAGGCCTTCAAAAAGTAATTAAAATAATATTATCAAGTGAAGTTAATATTATTATTTATTTTTTGGAGGTTATTTTTATGGAGAAAAAAGTTAAAAAACCAATATGGAAAAAATGGTGGGTATGGATACTTGCTGTTATTATAGTCGGTGCAATCACATCAGGAGGAGAAAGTGATAAGACTACTGATTCTAGCAATAATAGTAATCAAGGTATTGTAGTTCAAGAAGAAAGCGCTGATACAGCACAAGAAGTAAGCATAGAGACTGCAAATGAAGAAAGTAATACAACTAAGGAAGAAAAGAAGAATACTAAAATTAAAGCTGGAACTTATAAAATAGGTGTAGATTTACCAGCAGGAGAATATATATTTTTTGCAAAAGGAATGGGATATATAGAAGTTGCTTCAGATTCAACAGGAGCATTAGATAGTATTATTTCAAATGATAATGTATCAGGTCATACTTATATAACAGTTTATGATGGGGAATATCTAAAACTTAGAAGTGGTGAAGCTTATGCAGTTGCAGATGCGCCATCAGTAGTACCAAGTGATGGAATATATAAAGATGGAAAGTATATTGTAGGGAAAGATATACCAGCTGGAGAGTATAAGGTAACTGTTAATTCAAATATTGGTATGGGATATATTGAAGTGTCTAGTGATAGTAGAGGAGTTCTTGATTCAATTATAACTAATGATAATTTAATGGAAGATTCTTATATAACAGTACAAGATGGACAATATCTAAAATTATCTGGAGCTGAAATTAATATAAATTAGTTTGGAAGTAGAGGAAAAATTGATGAGTTATGATGGAGAGAAAGAAAATATTGCAGAAATTTTAGAAAAAGTTTTTGATAAATTTGAGAAAGAATTAAATGAAATGAGTCCAGAGGAAAAAGGTTCAGAGTTTGAATATGGGAAGTATATGGTTATATCTGATAAGGGACAGGAGACTGAAGAAGTCTATGGAATTTTTGATTATGAAATTGATGCATTAAGAAGATATAACGAAGTTAAAACTAAGAAGAGAAAGAAAAGTGTGTGTATTATTAAAGCTGATATAGAATTTATTTATTTAGAAGGAGTTAGATTTATTTTTGCTTATAAAGAGGTTTAAATAGATTGGCGAATTTAAATATAAATATAGATATGCAGATAAATATAAACAGATAGAAATATAATATGAAAAATATTTATAATCCCCATAGATAAACAATAAGTTTATCTATGGGGATTAGTTATGGAATTTAAAATTAGAAAATAAATTAGAAGTATGTAAATAAGTTTGTTTAAATTGTATAAAGTCAGCTGATTTTTAGTAATAATTAATATTATAAAGTGAAATTTTATAATTTCACTTTATAATATTAAGGTTTGTTAGCAACTAAATATTAATGTTTATAACCACTTCCCGCACCAGTTATAGCTTTAATTTCATGAAGATTAAATTTTCTATCGGAGTTATGGAATAATGCATGAATTCTGTGGCTTTTATGAGTCATTGATTCATTAGAGGTAGTATTATTTGAATTATTTACAGCACTTTTACTATGATCTTTATAGCCATTACCAGCACCAGTTTGTGCTTTTATTTTATGTATATTAGCTTTTCCTTCGATTTTTGTTACTACATCATAGATATTATGACTTTTATGTTGGACTTTTGATACATTATCATTAGATGGAATAGTAGTATATTTATGACCACTTCCAGCACCAGTTTTAGCTTTAATTTCATGTAAGTTTAAATCACTTCCATGCTCATTAAAAACCTCATTTATCTTATGACTTTTATGTGTTGGATTATTGTTATCTATCATTTCTGATGGTGTTGTATTAGTAGAACTAAGTCCATTACCAGCACCAGTTTTAGCCTTTATTTCATGTAAGTTAAGATCTTCATCACTTTTATTTATTACTTCAGATATTTTTTTGCTTTTGTGTGTACACATAATAACCTCCTTAAAATAAAATACTTTTATTAATATTGTTTTGTGTTTAATTCAAATTTTAATACATGAAGTTTATGGATGAATATGAATTAAATATGAAAATAATTAACCAATAAATCACATAATATTTAAGGATAAATTTAATGTAGGAGATTATTTATCGTTATGACTGAAGGTTTTAAAATTGAAAGTTGAAAGTTCTTTAAATAACTCAAAAATCATAGTTTTAATTTCCTTATCTACATGCTTTGCAGAATCCCATATAAGAGGAAGATTTTTTTTCCAATCATGAAAAATTTCAATAAAACTTTCAGATTTAGTACAAGTAAAAATATCAAATAAACCATCAATAAATAATTTTCTCTTTTTATCATCAATATCTTTTAACCATTGATGTAAAGTATCACAAGTATATTTAGAACCATGAGAAATCTTTTCTAAATAAACAAAATCAGAGTCCTTTATTTCCCAGGAAAAAGGATCATGTTGTCCTATGCCTCCAATTTTATTACTTTTTATCACATGATAATCTTCATGGTTTTCTAGAAGCATTCCTATAAGCGAAGAATATGGTAATGTTTTACTTATCTTATCTTGTATCTTAATAAAAGCATCACTTTTTATAACTTCTTCTCGGAAACCAGGACCATCATGACTAAAAATTTTTTTAATACGTGGTGATGCTTCAAAATCACAATGCATAGAAGCATAAACAGCAATATTTCCACCTTTAGAATGACCGCCTACATAAAAATCATGAGGAATTAGTTTTGAAATTTTATTTATATAACCAACTCCTTCTAATTGAGAGGGAACTGGAATAGTAAATGCCATGTTAAAGTCTTCTTTCCAACCAACAATGCTATAATCTGTACCACGAAAGGCTATATAAGCTAAATTTTCATTTAAAATAAATGTTGTTGCAGAAAATTGTTTTTCAAAAATTGGATCAGTTTTTGATATATGATAATTAATTTTTATATTTCTAAATCTAGGATTAGAGCAAAGATTAAAAAGCAAGTCCTTAGTTTGCTCTGCATAAGCAATATCCTTAAACATTTTAGGAAAAAACTCAGCTTTTAGTAAATCTTTTAAAAGTATTGAATCACTATTACTATCTATTGTTCCTATTAATTCATCAAGTTTTATGTAACTTAGTTGAGAAAGGATTAATGAATCTACATCATTAAATTCTTTTATATCCATTGTATGTAATTCGGTTTTAGCATAATCTATAATATTTTCCATTTTAAACTCCAATTATAAAAATATAATTATTTAATATTTTTAAAATAAAGATTATTAATTTATAAAAAAGTATTCTTAATATTGTTTTATCTAAATTAATAGGAAAGATACATTAAATTAATTAAGATTTGTAATTTTTATAAAGGAGAAAATTATATTTAGAAACTATATATGAATAAGTAGTTGGATTTTTTATTAAATAATAAAAGGCTTTAATGGTATTATAGCAATATGAAAAGAAAGCTAATAATACATAATCATATATCAATTATTAAAGACGTAAAATAGTTTAAACAATTATTTTATGTCTTTTTTATTATAAAAATTTTTTTATATTTATTTATAAATTAATCAATGGAATTTTGTGGGAGAGAGTTATGTATGATTTAGGAATTAAAAATGGAACAGTTTATTTAAATGGAGGGTTTTTCAATTGTAATATTTATATAAAGAATGGTGTTATTACTAATATTACAAATGAAGATTTAGGGTGTAAAGTAGAAGAAAATGCTTCTGGAAAGCTAGTACTTCCAGGTTTTATTGATCCTCATGTTCATTTTAGTTTAGGGGTAGGAAGTAATATATCTAGTGATGATTTTTATACTGGTTCAATTAAGGGGGTGCTTGGAGGAGTTACAACATATATTGATTTTTTAGATCCTATAAAAAGTGTAGAAGAAATTGAAGAAGCATATAAAAATAGAATGAAATTAGCAGAAAAGAGTGTAAGTGATTATGCTTTTCATACAACTATTGCAAATCCTAAAAGTTCTCCAGAAGAAATAATAAAAGCAGGTATTGAAAAGGGGATTACATCTATAAAGTTATTTACAACATATGCTGACACAGATAGAAGAACATATGACAAATACATATATGATTTATTAAAGCTATCAAAAAAGTATAATGTTAGGGTTGTTATTCATGCAGAAAATGATGAGTTAGTAAGTGATGATAAAAAAGTAAAAGTCAAAGATCATGAAGTTTCAAGACCAGTAGTTAGTGAAGTAACAGAAGTTTTAAAGCTTGCAGAAATGGCAAGGGAAACTGGAGGGTTATTATATATTGTTCATGTTAGCTGTGGAACTACTGTAAAGAGATTGAAGGAGTGTTTTTCTAAAGAATTAAAATCAAAACAAATTATTTTAGAAAGTTGTCCACATTATTATTTATTTAATAGTGAGATATATAAGGGTGAAGAGGGATACTTATATCTTATGACACCACCATTAAGGCCTGAAGAGGAAAGAAAATTATTATATGAACAAATAGATTTTATTACAACAATTGGTACAGATCATTGTCCATTTGCAAAGGAATTAAAAAATAAAAAATATACAAGTGAAATTGCCATGGGAATAGGTGGAATACAGTATTCTTTTCAAAATATGTATACAGAGTTTGGAAGAAAAATTATTTCCAAATTTACAGATGGACCAGCAAAAGCATATGGATTGTATCCACAAAAGGGAAGTTTAATGGTTGGCTCATATGCGGATATTGTTATTTATGATGAAAATATAAAAGAAGTTATAAATGACAGTGAAAGTATTTATGATGGGAAAAGTATGAAAGGTAAAATTGAAAAGGTATTTTTAAGAGGAAAGCTAATAGCTGAAAAGGGAAAGGTTTTAGAAAGTAAAGGCTCTTATGTGAATAGAAATGAAATAAGCTTATTTGATAATAATAGTAGGTTATAGAAAAGTGTGAATACTTAATTACAATATTTAAATAAAGAGAAAGTAATGGTAAGGTGAAGAGAAGAATAAACTAAATTATGGAAGAGAATGGGAGGTAAATTATGAGTGATAAAATGACCCCTATATCATTTAAAGAACTTTTAAATCAAGCTATTAAAGAATATAAAAGAGAAAAAACTATATATTATGTACCAGTATCAAAAGAAAGAATTAAAAGTCCAATAGGTCCAGCTGCAGGGCCCCATACGCAATTAGCTCAAAATATATTAGCAGCTTATGCAGGTGGTGCAAATCACTTTGAATTAAAAACAGTTCAAGTATTAGAAGGTAAAGAACTAGGTATTTTAAAACCTTGTATTTATGTAGAAGGAGAAGCTTATAATACTGAATGGTCTACAGAATTAACTGTACAAGAGGCTTTAGAAGAATATATAAAAGCATGGTTTTTACTTAAATTAATTTCAAAAGAATTTAATATTAATGATGAAAATGATTTTGTTTTTTATATGAGTGTGGGATATGACTTAAAAGGTATTAAATCAAAGAAAATAGATAACTTTATTGAAGGGTTAAAAGATGCTTCAAACACAGAAATATGGAAAGAATGCAAAAAATATTCTCTTGAAAACTTAGATCTATTTGAAAATGTTACAGCAGAATATATTGAAAATATAACACCTAATATTTGTAATACTATAACCTTGTCTACAATGCATGGATGTTTGCCAGAAGAAATTGAAAAAATAGCAGAGTATTTATTAAATGAAAAAGAATTAAGTGTGTATATAAAGTGTAATCCAACATTAGTTGGATATGATAAAGCAAAGGAAATATTAAAGGGGCTTGGATATGATTATGTTGTTTTATCAAAAGAAGCTTTTGAACATGATATTTCTTTTAAGGAGTTAACTGATATTATTAGAAGATTAATTAAAATTGCAGAAAATAAAAACTTAGTTTTCGGAGTTAAATTAACTAATACATTTCCAGTTAAGATTACAAGAAATGAATTACAGGAAAATGATATGTATATGTCTGGTCCACCACTTTACCCATTTTCAATAAATGTTGCAGCAATGATAGCAAAAGAATTTAATGGCGATTTACCAATTTCATATTCTGGGGGAGCTGATGTAAATAACATAAAGGATATTTTAGACACCGGAATTTATCCAGTTACAGTTTCAACTTTGTTATTAAAGCAAGGTGGATATAAAAATATTACAAGATTAAACGAAAAATGCAAGGATTATAAGAGAGGCAAGATTACAAAGATTAATGTAGAAAAATTAGAAGCACTTGCATCTAAATCAATTTCAGATTTTAATTATTCAAAAAATATTAAAAAGAAGGCTGAAATTAAAGGTGGAGATTATAGCGAGTTTTGCTCAAAGTGCAAAAACTGTGTTGATGTCTGTCCTAACAGGAGTAATAAGTTAGTTAATGTGGATGGTAAGAAATATACAGTTCATATTGATGATTTATGTAATGAATGTGGAAATTGTGCTTTGTTTTGTATTTATAATCATAGTCCATATAAAGAAAAGTTTACTATATTTAGTTCAAAAGAAAATTTCGATAATAGTAAAAATAATGGAGTTTATTTAGATAAAGATATGTTTTTAAGAACTAATAAAAGAGATGTTTCTATAGAAGAAGCTAATGAGTATAAGAAAATTTATAAAGCAACAAGGAGAGATATTTAATGAGTTTTGAAATAGTAAGCTATGAGAGAAAAAAAGAAAAAGTTTCTGTGAAACATTTAGGATTAGAGACTGCAAAAAAAGTACAAAGATTTCACTCAAGCTTTCCAATTTATAAAAAAACACCTTTAGTAGAATTAAATAATTTAGCAAAGAAATTAAAGGTTAAAAATATTTATGTTAAGGATGAATCATATCGTTTTGGTTTAAATGCCTTTAAGGTGCTTGGAGGAAGCTTTGCTATTGGAAATTATATATCTAAAAAGTTAGATGAGGATATTGAAAATATGCCTTATGAAAGAATGATTTCTAAAGAAGTAAGAGAAAAGCTAGGAGATTTGACTTTTATTTCAGCTACGGATGGAAATCATGGTAGAGGAGTGGCTTGGACAGCTAATCAATTAAAGCAAAAATGTGTGATTTATATGCCAAAGGGAAGTGCAAAAGAAAGATTAGATAATATTCGTGCTGAAGGGGCAGAAGCTGAAATTACAGAGTTTAATTATGATGATGCAGTTAGATATTCTAATAATTTGGCAGAAAAAAATGGATGGGTAATGGTTCAAGATACTGCTTGGGATGGATATGAAGATATTCCAACTTGGATTATGCAAGGATATACTACAATGGCTTATGAGGCTTATAATCAATTAAATGGAGTAAAGCCAACACATATTTTTGTACAAGCAGGAGTGGGATCTTTTGCAGCTGCAGTACAAGGCTTTTTTGGTGATGTTTATGGTGAAGACAGGCCAATTACAACAATAGTAGAACCAAATGAAGCAGCTTGTATTTTTAAAACTGCTAAAGCTAATGATGGTAAAATTCACCCAGTTACAGGGGAGATGAAAACTATTATGGCAGGGCTTGCTTGTGGGGAACCAACAACAGTAGGATGGAGAATTTTAAAAGATTATGCTGATAACTTTATATCTTGTCCAGATTATGTAGCAGCACAAGGAATGAGGATTTTAGGCAATCCATTAAAAGGTGATGAAAAAATAATTTCTGGGGAAAGTGGAGCTTCAAGTTTTGGATTTGTAAGTGAAGTTTTAAGAAATAAAGATTTAAAGTGGCTTAAAGAAGAATTAATGCTAGATGAAAATTCAGTTATTTTATTTTTTAATAGTGAAGGAGACACGGATAAAGAAAATTATAGAAAAATAGTATGGGATGGAGAATATACGAGGTAAGAAATAATAAAAAAATTGATAAAAAATAAAAGTGCTGTAAAGCTTGATATTTCAAGCTTTATAGCACTTTTCCTATACTCTTATAATACCACAAAATAGCGAAAATTTCAAGTCTAGTACTTGTGTAGCAACAGTAGTAAGCTATATGAAGAGGTGATAGGAATGAGTGAGAACTTTGCTTTAACTATTCAAAATATGAAGAAAAAACAATTAGCAATGGAAATAAAAAAGTGTAATGAAGTGACAATGAGATATGGAGTTACATTGTCAGATACACAAATTGAAAATTTAATTAATAAAAGATTTGAAAGTTTAAAGAGTACTGGAAGAGTAGAGTTTGGAGATGGTATTTTAAAAGAGTTAATTGAAGCATTTTGTGATTCTCCTTATATTATTCAGGAAAACTATGAAGAAACATTAGAAGAACTACAAGATATTTTTTATTTTTTTAAGGGAGAAGCTATGGATCAAATAGCTGATGATGAATTAATAGAATTTATGAAAGAATACTTTAATGGTGAGTGTCAAGGTTCAATAGAATATTTAAGTGGAACAAATCTTGAAGAGTTGTGCCGTGATACGAGATATGGATTAAATAGAGAAAGATAAAATAACTCAAGGTTATAAAAGGAGATACTATGGCGGAAAATAATTTTTATTTAGAGCTTTTAAATAATTCAAACCTAGCTAATATAAGTAATGAAGAAAAAGAAATGATGCAAATAAAGCTTTGGACTTTATTAGGAAATGTTACAGAGAGATATACTATGGGAGATAGTTCGTCAGTTCCAGTTGAAATTGCTGAAGAACTTTTAAAGTCTATTACTTTTTTATTAAATAAGGAAACGAAAAATCCACAAAGTATAGTAAAATTATTTGAAAGTGAAAGCCTAGAAAGTGCATGGAAACACTCTTGGACAACAATAGAAAAGGATATAGCAAAAGGTAAAGAGTTACTAGAAGAGGTAATAAAAACATCAACTGGCATAGAAAATATATCATATGAAGACACGGTAGTGGAAATTGGTAGAGGTCTTAAAGTATATGATTATAGATTTTTTGCACATGAAATACCTTGTAGTATAGATTATCAGCTATCAAATGCTGTAAGTGAGGATTTACAAGGGATAGATTTCATTAATGAATATCTTACAAGATTATTATTTGAAAATAAGTTTTGTAATAACTTTGCGAAAGAAAAAATAATAGGAATTTTAAAAAGTTATTGCAAAGATTATAAAGGATTATTAATAAATATATTTGAGCCAGTTCTTACAAATATCATAGGGTTAGATTTAGTAGAAGCAGATATATTTAAATTAGAAATGAAAAGTTATGAAAGAGAAGTACTATTATATACTTTTAAAAATATTACTATAAAAGAAATAGAAGAAGAACTTATAAAATCAGCAAATAGTGTATGTAATAAATTAAAAATAGTTAGTGATTTTGAAATTAATTATTTGAAAATGACAGCTTTAAATTTACTTCCTAGAATTGAAGAAGGCATTAAAAATAATAATTTAGAAAATATATTTTTAAGTTATAAAATAGAAGAAGATAAAGCTGAAGATATTTTTATAGATAATGAAACTATGGATGATGAAAGATTAAGAAAGTTAATAGATGAAATAAGAGTGTGTAGATTTACTAAGGATAAGGTTGCAATTATTCATAAGGAAGTTAAAAGTTTAGATGATTTAGTAGAAATTTTAAATAATTGTATTTGGGAAGATGAAGTAGAGGGATTAGTTAATAGTCTTAGTAAAGAGGAAATTGAGGCGTTAAACTATTATTTGAAGACTAAACCAAATGATAATATTTCAAATACAGGTTGGGAGCAGAAGTTTATTGAAGTTATAAGTGGCCTTTGATTTTGATATATTTTAATTAAAAATAAAATTTAAATAACACTAAAATTGTTACTTAAATTATTTTAGTGTTATTTTATTTTGTTACAATAAAAGGATTTAGTGTTATAAAATTCAAAAGCGTGTTAATATAGTACTATACAAGTAATAATGTTTTAATAATGGGGGAAAAAATGAAAGAAAAAATATTAACTCCTAATCATGCATTTGATAGCAAGGAAAGAACTGATGGTTATGAGAAGTCTCTTCCTATAGAAATTGGAGATAATGTATGGATAGGTGGAGGAGTTACTATTATTGGAGGAGTTAAAATTGGGCAAAATTCAATTATTGGTGCAGGAAGTGTAGTAACAAAGAATATACCTGCTGGTGTAATAGTAGCAGGAAATCCTGCCAAAGTAATTAGAGAAATTACAGCAAATGATAAAATATTTAAGTAACTAAATTCTAATGTATTAAATATATTTATATAGACTTTAAATAAAGGGTTTATAAAATATATTTAAATCTCAAACTAATAAAAATACCGTATTATTCAAAAGGAATATGCGGTATTTTTTGGTTAGCAATTCAAAAATATTATTCTTTAAATTTGAAGCATAAATGATATTAAAGTAATAAAGAGGTAAAGTTACTGTTCCCTAGGATCAATAAAAACCTCTCCATTTCCAACTATGACGATCCTATAAGCAGGCTTAAGTGGAATTAAGTCATATTTATTTGAATTAGCTTCTAAGCGGATACTTTGAATTACAAGTTGATTTTCGTCATAAAGGGTTAAGAAAACAGCGTTTTCTGATGAAACGTTCTGTACAAAATAAGTTTTATCTTCTGAAAAGTTAAAATCAGACGATTTATAAACACCCTCTGTAAAGATATTTTTAGTAAATGCAGGTATTGAAATAAATGTAGTAGATATTAATCCAATTAAAATCAGAAATATAGCAATATATTTTTTCATAAAATAGCCTCCTTTCAAGATTATTGTGTGTAATACAAATGAGAATATTCAAGTTTAGAATAGTGGGTGGTAAGAATTAAAAAGTTAAGGTTTTAATAGTTAAGAAAAAAGGATTTATAGAAGAGTTAATATACAAAATATGGTATAATTGTGCTATAGATAAAATAAAAGGGGAAACGAGAGAGTACAATGAGGTTGAATGTTGAACAAAGAAGAATAATTGAAAACAAACCTAATGGTCATGTACTAGTTAAAGGGGTAGCAGGTTCGGGAAAAACTACAGTAGCAGTACACAAAATACCATTTTTATTAAAAGATTATACTTATGAAAAAGATGATAAAATCCTTGTTATTACATATAACAAATCATTAATAAATTATATTAAATATATATATGAAGAAATAGAAAGAAATAAAGAAAATGAACAATTAACATTAGGAATATATGAAAGCGGAGATAAGGACAAGCTATATATAGAAACTATTGATAATATGATGTTTAAGTATTTTACTTCATATATTAAAGAAGAAAAGCTAGAAAAATTAAGAGTTGCTACTGAAAAGCAAATAAATAAAGCTATGGTGGAAGCAATAAATGTAGTAAAACAAGAGTATGAAAAAGTAAACGTACTAGATAGAAAGAATCTTACCTTTATTATAGAAGAAATAAGGTGGATGAAATCCTGTAATTATACAGACATTGAAGAATATCAAACAATTGATAGAATAGGAAGAATATCAAATAATAATGTGGAATCAACACACAAATTAAGAAAGAATTCTAAGATAAGAAAAGCTATTTTTGAAGTAATGATTCAATATAATGATAACTTAAAAAAAGAAAAGCTAGTAGATCTTCAAGATGTTGCATTAATGGCATTAAGGCAAGCAAAAAGGGAAGTTGGAGAAAAATACACTCATATTATAGTTGATGAAACACAAGACTTAACAAGAGTACAATTAGAATTTATTAAAACATTATATATGAATAGAAGCTATTCTAGTATGTTATTTGTTTCAGATACAGCACAAAGTATTTATCCAGAAGCTTGGCTTGTAAAGGGAAGAAGCTTTACTAGTATAGGACTTGATATGACAGGCAAATCTACATCACTATCAAAGAGTTATAGAACAACAATGCAAATAGCATATGCAGCATATAGTTTAATTGAAGATGATAAAAATATCCTTGAGGATGATAATTTTGTAAAGCCATCATTAATTGATAAACAAGGGGTTTATCCAGTATATAGAGGATTTAAAAATAAAGTATCAGAAGCAGAATATATTGCTGAAACAATAGAAAATGAGCTAAAAAATAAGTATGACTACAAAGATATTGCAATAATAAGTAAGTTTAAAAATCAACTTAAGGATATTAAGATTTTCTTAGAAAAAAATAATATTCCTTATAAAGAACTAGAAAGTAATGAAGAATTAGATTTTAATGAAGATTGTGTAAAACTTCTTACTATGCATTGTGCTAAGGGGTTACAGTTTAAGGCTGTAATAATAGCTGGACTTAATGATAAAATTATTCCTTCAAGAGATTTTGCAAATGAATTTGAAGATAGTGATTTTGTTGAATCTATAGATAGAAGATTATTATATGTAGGAATGACTAGAGCTACAGAAGAGCTATTTTTAAGTAGTTATGGAAATCCATCTAAATTTATTAAAGATATAAGCTGTAAGTATTTAAGAATTAATTCTAAGTGTAATTTTAGAAAATTACATAGGATTGATATTGATGAGTATTTATTTACTTATAAGATTGACGATATTTATAAAAGTGAAGAAATCACAAGACAATGGATTATTAGTGAGCTTATGAATAGATATGGATATCCTAAGGATTTAATAGATGTTGAAGTTAAAGTTAATATAGAAGCTAAGGCTGAAGTAGTTGATATTGTTGTATATGTTTATGAAAATAAAGATAAAGTACCATTTATTTTTATTAAGAGTAATAAATTAGGAGCAGGAACAGAGAGTGAAATTAGTCATCTTAAGATATGTATGAATATTTTTGATACTGTTAAGTATGGTGTTGTTACTGATGGAAATGAAATTGTCATTATTAATGATGATTTTGAAGAAGTTGATGATATTCCATCTTTTAATAAGAGAATGATTAGTAGTGTGAATTTAGTATAAATAATATATTAAAAGTAGCCCCAATAATATATGTAAACCAATAAAAATGTATAGATGATACTAAGTTAAATATATAGGAATTTTATTAAGGTATTTTGAATATATAATATGGAATTAATAAATAGTTTATTAGGAGAGAATTATGAAGGAGACAGTAAGAGTAACCAAATGGGTTGCTGGAGGAATCGAAGCTTTATTAGGTATTCCAGTAATAGGTGCAAGTATAATAATAGGATTAGTATGGGTACCATTAGCAGCTATGCTAGCATTCCATATTGTAAATTTAGTATTATCAAAAAAGGAGGACTTGCCTATAACAGGTAGTATTTTAGGGATTGTAGGTAATGCTCTTGGATGGATACCATTTTTAGGAATGATAATGCATATCTTAACGGCTGTATTTGTAATGATGGAAGCTTATAAAACTAAAGTTGATTAATATTGAGATTAAGGAAGAAACCATAGTTATTGCTAGGGTTCTTTTTTCATATTTAGATTAGTTTTAAATTAAATATTATTTATATAGTGAAAAAAGAGTTAATATGTTTATGCAAATAATAAATATACTAACTCTTTTTGCTTATATATTTTATAATTTTATAAATTTATATTTTAATAAAATATGAGTTAAATAATTTAAGTAGTTATGCGGTAACATATATTTACTGGTTTTCTTAATAATATAAAAAAAGTTATAAAAATTTAATAATGATTATAAAAAACGTATAATAATAAGAAAAAATATGATATAATTCGAGATAAGATATGAAAAAAGAAATGAGATAGTTATTTTTATAGGGAAATTTGTTGAAAAATAAATATAAAATTGATGGATGATGAAAGGTAAAAAGTAATGAAAACAGAAATTATAAGGTTAGCAGATGTAATTAATACGATACTTCAGAGCTTAGTACTAGTTTTGATTCCCAATTTTTGTACTAAATATAGAGATAAAAATAGTAAATTAAAGCTCGGACTTTTAATAGCGAATTTTTGGCTTATTATTACTTTAACAACATATTTAGTAGGAAGTTCAAGTATAGGAATAATTTTTACTCATTTGGTATTAATACTTATGGGAATAATCGTATTTAAAAATGACTCATTAGGAGCAACTATTTCTATATCTATTGTATATTTATTTATAAATATTAATACACTTATTATGTCTAATTTATTTTTATATTTCAAAGGTGGGATTCCTACTGAGAAGTTAGAATTTGCATATATAATGATTACATATGTACCATATTTTATAGTGGATATTTTTATATTATTGAGAAAAGACTTAATTTATAGAATTTACTTATTTGTTAGAAGTAAAAACTTATCTATGATGTCATTAATAATAACTACTGTAGTAGCTGATTTGGTAATAGCTTATAATTTTATAGTATATGATATAGATAACCTAATAATTAAGAATATCATATTTGTAATGACAGGGTTATTTATTATAGGAATTATATTATATTTTGCAAGTATTGAAAAAAAATCAAAAGAAATTATGTTATTAAATAAAGAATTAGAAGAAAAAATAAATGATTTAAAGAAAGTAAAGCATGATTATGGTTCTCAAATTTCATATTTATATGGATTGTGTCTTATGGGGAAATATGACAAGCTTACGGATTCTTTAAAGTCCATAATAAATGGACATGACAATATTATATCTGAAGTTGAAATATATAATAACGATTCAATTATTTCTATGATAGTTAATGGTATAAAACATAAAGGTATTAATATTTTTGTTGATGAGCAGGCTTCATTAGAAGATATAAATGTATCTGAAATGGAGATACAAAGGATTGTTTCAAATATATTAAATAATTCTGTAACAGCTATGAATGAAAAAGGTCTTATTATAGTTAGAACTTATTATAGTCTTAATAGTGTTGTTATTAAAATACAAAATAATGGACCTAAAATTGAAGATGAAATAATAGATAAGATTTTTGATGTTGGATTTACTACAAAGGAAAACAGCAATAAGGAGCATGGACTTGGATTAGCTATTGTTAAAGAGATAGTAGAAAGAAATAATGGTAAAGTATCAGTTTCTAGTAATGATACAATTACAGAATTTATAATAAAGATACCTGTAAAGATTAGTGTATAAAATTTAATGAAAAATAGAAATAAGCCGTATTTAGATTAAATTTAATAATTAAATCTGAATACGGCTTGTTTATTTAAGCTTATTTATATTTAAAGTAAATATTTTATGAAAAGTTGATAGGAGATTATTTATTTCCATACTCTTTTAGCTCCAAATAATTCTTGAAGATATCCAATAAGTGAAATAGGTGACATTATCATTTGATAAAAGAGAATAAATGTAGTAAAACCTAATTTATTTTTACGAACTTTTAAATTTAATGCTTTAAAGAATGTTTTTTGTTTAAAGTAAAAAATAATAAATGTTAATAATGTTATAGGTAATACAAGAAGTATGATAGGTCCTACTATGTAAAACTTTCCGAATAATGCAAGTACACATCCTGGAATGAAGAATATAGTATAAGATAAATCCATATAAGGAATTAATAAATCAATACCAGTTAAAAATTTTAAAAACATATTTGGTTGTTGCCAAGGTTTTACCAATCTTAATCCTTCAATCATTCCTCTTGCCCATCTTGAACGCTGTTTATAAAAATGAGAAAACTTAGTAGGTACATCTGTAAATGAAACAGCTAATGGTTCAAAATAAACTCTATTATTTTTCATTAACATTTGCCATGTTAATACAATATCTTCTCCTATAGCATCAGACCATCCATCAAGACTTTTAACTATTTCAGTTTTATATATGCTAAAGGCTCCTTGAGCAACAAGGGTTCCTTGGAATAATCCTTGCATTCTTTTGATAGACATAATAGAAATGAAAGTTTTTGTATTTTTTTGATGAATACATACTATAATTTAACAGAATTTAGGGAATTATGCAATGGAAATGATTTGTACAAAAATAGTTTGGTAAATAAATACCCAAATACATATATTTTTGTTAAACTACCTATAGTGATAAAATGTATGTTATATAAATTGAAATTTTAACTTAAAGGGGAATTTTTAACTAATTTAAGAACTAGAATTGGTTAAAAAATAAGGAATTTAGTCTTGGAGTGATATCTGTTTATATCTTCTTCTTAAAGAGACGGAAGTATTACAACGGCTAGGTATAAGATAAAGAATTAAGATTCATAAAATATAACAAAGTAATTTATAAAGGAATGATGGGATGAGCTCAATTAAGTGTACACTAAGAAAAGAAACAAAAAATGAAATAGCTAAATACATAGATAATGAATTTATTAATGAAACAATAAAAGAAATTGTTAAATACATAAAAGAAGTTAATAAAGTTCAAATAGATGATTCAAATTACAATAAGTATGATATAAATTCAAAGGTCGATTTAATAGATAATGGACCATTTAATATTTATGATTATACATATGTGAAAGATTTTTTATATGAAGTATCATGGGAAGGTTCATATATTGAAGACTTAAAAGAAATTGAAGAAAATGATGATGATACACCTGTATATAAGTATGAGCCAAAAGATATTGCTACTGTTATATATGAAAAAGTAGCAACTATAATGGAGCAAAAAAAAGGTGAATTATATAAAAAATTTAAAAGTAAATATAATGATGAATTCATATGGAATAGTGTTAGATGGTATAAGAGAACTAGAGATGGAAAAGTATATTATGATTTAGATTTAGAAGAATTAAATGATGATAAAAAAAGAAGTATAGAAGAAAAAATAAAAGTAGAAATAGGAAACGGATTTAAAACAAGATGGGGTGCAGCAGTTGCAGTTAAGGTAGCACCATTAGAAGAAAAACTTTTATTAGATATTTATGATAAGGGCTGTGCAGCACTTGGTATTGCTAATGATTGTTATACAGAAATTGTAGAAGAAGATAAAAGTGATGATGAAGAAAAATTAATAAAGCTTATGATAGAAAGCTGTGAAGAGGCAAGTTCATCAACAAAAGGAATAAATAGACTTAAAGTTAAGGTTGTTAATTCAATTGATAAAAGATTAGATAATCTTATTAATGTGAATATTTATAAGACAAAAGAACATATGAATTTATTTTTAGAAGATGCTAAAAGTATGGTCTTTGGATATTATAAAAGTGTTAATTTACCAGGCTTTAGAAGAAACCTTGTATCTAAGGAAGATAAAATTAATGAAATAATAAAAAGAATTGCAGTAGTTGAAAATATTCTTTATAAGGAATATTTAAAAGAAAATGAAAAAGCACCATCTATTGATGAAATGATAGAGTTTAAAGAATGTATTCCTTGGATATGTATAAAAGGTTTAGTATGGACATCAGAAAATATATATATTAAAAATAAAGCAAAAGATGAAATTCAAGAAATAATTTTAGATAATCCAATATATGAATATAAAGAAACTAGAGAGATGAAAAGACATTTTTATCTTCATGTTGGTGAAACTAATACAGGAAAGACACATGCAAGTATTGAAAGACTTATGGAAGTAGAAACTGGGGTTTATTTAGCACCATTAAGGTTATTAGCTCTTGAAATTCAAGATAAGCTTAATTCAGAAAATATATCTTGTTCATTATTAACAGGAGAAGAAGAAGATATTATTTCATATGCAGGGCATGTATCATCAACAATTGAAAAGCTACAGCTTGGAACTCCTTATGATGTATGTGTTATAGATGAAGCTCAAATGATTGCGGATAAACAAAGAGGATGGGCATGGACAAGAGCTATAATAGGTGTAATGGCTCCAGAAGTTCATATATGTATGGCACCAGAAGCAAAGGATGTAATAATTAAGCTAATAAAAGATTGTAATGACACATATGAAGTTATTGAACATAAAAGAGATACGGAACTGATATTTGAAGATAAAAAGTTTGATTTAAATAAGGATGTTAAACCAGGAGATGCATTAGTTGTATTTGGTAAAAAGAAGGCGCTTGCAGTTTCAGCACAGCTTCTTAATAACAATATAAAAACAAGTATAATTTATGGATCACTACCATATTCAACAAGAAAGAAACAGTTTGAAAGATTTTTAGATGGAGAAACAGAAGTAATAGTATGTACAGATGCCATTGGAATGGGAGTAAATCTTCCTATAAAACGTATTGTATTTTTAGAAACAAGAAAATATGATGGGGTGTCCCTAAGAAAATTAAATGTTTCTGAAATAAAGCAAATAGCAGGAAGAGCAGGGCGTAAAGGTATCTATAATAAAGGTTATGTTGCAACTATGAGCGATCCTAATTTGATAAGAGATGCATTAAAAGCAAAAACAAAGAAAATTGAAAAATGTTTTATAGGAATACCAGATTCTATTCTTGAAATAAATATAGATCTTGTAGATGCTTTAAAAACATGGAGTACAATGCCTGTAAAAGGATATTATGAAAAATCAGATGTAACAACAATAATTTATCTTTTAAATAGATTAAAGAAGCTTAATATAGAGGCTTCAAAAGAAGAACTTTTAAAAATGGCAACAATACCTTTTGAAGAAAATAATAAGGCAGTATGTGCATTGTGGGAAGAGTATTGTAAGATGTATAGTTCTGGAGCAGTAAATTTAAAGAAGCCAGTACTTAAGAAAAATGTAAGTTCAAAGAAGGAGCTTGATGAACTTGAATGTTATTATAAGTCATTAGAATTAAATTATTCTTTTGGTAAGAATTTTAATATGATGATAAATAATAGATATATTGCAATGGAAAAGGAAGATACAGCAAATAGAATAAATGAACTTCTTTTAACTAATCTTTTAGATCATGAAAGAGTTTGTATAAACTGTGGTAAAAAGTTATCTTGGGATTATCCAAGTGAAAGATGTAGAGCTTGTAAGGAATTGATGAATGATGGTAAGGACTTTAGATATAAGAAAGTATTTAGGGGAAATAGCAGAAGAAATGGATTTAATAGGGGTAATAGAAAAAGAAGAGATAGATATTAAATTGAAGCTTTCTTAAGATTAAAATTTATGTTTAAGAAAAGATATGTTTAGGCTATAATAAAAAGTAAGAATAAGAGTGGTAAGGAGGGGTAAAATGGATATTATTAAAGATTATATCTACTCTGAAGAGGATTTTGAAGAAATTCAGAAGAATTTTAATGGTAAAGCAGAATTTGATAATGGGTCAATATTTTTAACTTCAAATACGTCTATTGAGCATAATAGGATAAAAAGGAGAATATTATCTAAACTTGATGACTTCTTTAAAGGGTCAAAATGTGAGCCTTTTGATGAACAAATAGAAGTAATATTTCAAAGCAAAGATGAATTATATAAATATAAACCCGATATTTTTGTAATGTGTGAAAATGCTACTACAAAGGGAGAAAGTTTTACTTCAGTTCCTAAAATTATATTTGAAGTAGTTTCTAAAAGTACGGCATCTCATGATTATATAACTAAACTTGCAGTATATCAAAAGTTTAAGGTAGAAGAATATAATATTGTAGAACAAAGTGGGAAAATTATACAGTACTCTTTGGTAGATAATCAATATATTATTTCTGATGTTTATAAAAATGAAGATGAATATGTTAGTACAGTATTTACTGATTTAAAAATAAGTTTAAAAGAAATATATTAGTTTAAGAATGGTTTTGATTATTATTGGATTAATTAATGGAAAATACTTGACAACTCAATAATGGGTAGTATACTAAAATTATAAAAAATGGAAATATTCAACAAAGGTGTTGAACATATTTTATATATGTCAGCACCTTTGTTTTTTTATTTTTTTAAGAAATATAAAAAATAATGAATATAAGTTTTAAAAGTGTAGTATTTGTTAAATGTAAACAAATTTATAAATATTATCAAAAAATATAGAAGGGGGAGTTATTTATGAAAAAATTGTTAAGTTTAATTTTGGCATTATCTATGACAGTAATGATGCTTGTAGGATGTCAATCAGGAGGAAGCACAGAAGATACGGATAAAGATAATACTGCTAAAAGCGAAGACTCTACTAGTGAAAAATCTGATATAAAGGTTGGGATTATTTACATTGGAGATGAAAATGAAGGATATACGGAAGCTCATATGACTGGTATTAAAGAAATGAAAGAAGCTTTAGGTTTATCTGATGATCAAGTTATTGAAGTTACAAATATACCTGAAGATCAAACATGTTATGATACAGCAAAAGATTTAGTTGGACAAGGATGTAATGTTATTTTTGCAAATAGTTTTGGACATGAAGATTATATGATTGAAGCTGCAAAGGAATTTCCAGATGTAGAGTTCTGCCATGCTACAGGATTTAAAGCTGCAAGCTCAGGATTAAGTAATATGCATAATTATTTTACAGCTATTTATGAATCACGTTATGTATCAGGTGTAGTAGCTGGTATGAAATTAAATGAAATGATAGAAAAGGGAGAAATAACAGCAGATAAATGTAAGATTGGATATGTTGGGGCTTATCCATATGCAGAAGTAATTTCTGGTTATACAGCATTTTATCTTGGAGTTAAGAGCGTATGTGAGTCAGCTACAATGGAAGTTCAATATACAAATAGCTGGGCAAGTATGGATTTAGAAAAATCTACAGCTGAAGCTTTAATTGCAGATGGTTGTGTATTAATAAGTCAACATGCTGATACAGTAGGTGCAGCAACTGCTTGTGAAGCTGCTGGTGTTCCAATAGTTGGTTATAACGTAAGTATGATAGCAACAGCACCTAACACAGCATTAACTTCAGCATCTATTAATTGGGGTCCATATTATACTTATGCAGTAAAAGCTGTTATGGATGGTGAAAAGATTGATACAGATTGGTGTAAGGGATATTCAGAAGGAGCAGATTGCATAACTGAATTAAATAAAAATACTATTGCAGAAGGTACTGAAGAAAAGGTAGCAGAAGTAGAGCAAGGTATTAAAGATGGTACAATTCATGTATTTGATACAAGTAAATTTACTGTAGATGGTTCTTCATTAGAAGATTTAATTGAATCAAATGAAGACTATAAGAAATATGCAGATTATGTTTCTGATGGATATTATCATGAATCAGAAGCAGCATCAGCTCCATCATTTGATATTAAAATTGACGGAATAGAGTAAGATAGTTAAAAGTCTTTTATCAGTTAATAGTTAATAGTTTTGAGTTAATAGTTGAGGGGGAAACTACTTGGGGGGACTTAAAATATATGTTTTTTAAAATTTAGCACGGCTGAATTTATTCTACTAACTATTAACTCTTAACTATTAACTCCTAACTAAAAAAAAGGGGTGTTTATTGTGGAAAAGGTAGCACTGGAATTGAGGAATGTTACTAAACGGTTTGGACAAGTTATTGCAAATGATAAAGTAAGTCTTTCTGTTAATAAAGGAGAGATACTAGCTGTTTTAGGTGAAAATGGTAGTGGGAAAACAACACTTATGAATATAATTTCAGGAATTTATTTTCCAGATGAAGGAGAAGTATTTATTAATGATAATAAAGTTAATATTTGTTCTCCCAAAGATGCTTTTTCATTAGGGATAGGAATGATACACCAGCATTTTAAATTAATTAATATTTTGACAGCGGCAGAAAATATTATTCTTGGAAATGAAAAAAAAGAAAAGCTAAATATGGTTCAAGTTGAAAAAGAAATTAAGGAATTATCAGAAAGCTATGGATTTGAACTAAATCCATCACAAAAAATTTATGATATGTCAGTATCTCAAAAACAAACAGTAGAAATAGTAAAAGTTCTTTATAGAGGAGCTAATATTTTAATTTTAGATGAACCTACAGCAGTATTAACACCACAAGAAACAGAAAAATTATTTTCAGTATTACGAAATATGCGTGCTGATGGAAAATCTATAATAATAATTACTCATAAATTAAATGAAGTATTAGAAATTTCAGATAGAGTTTCAGTTTTGAGAAAAGGAAAATATATAGGAACAATAAACACAAAAGATGCTAGCTTTGAATCACTTACAGAAATGATGGTAGGGCAAAAAATAGTACTTAATATTGAAAGAGATGAAGTTATAAATCCACAAAAAAGAATAGAAATTAAAGGTTTAACATGTGTTAATTCTGATGGAATAAATTCTTTAGATAATGTATCTTTAGTAGCTAATAGTGGAGAAGTACTTGGAATTGCAGGTATAGCAGGAAGCGGGCAAAAGGAGCTTTTAGAAGCTATAGCTGGTATTCAAGAAATTAAAAGTGGAAGTATTATATATACTTCATCAGAAGGTAAGGACATAAACATAACTAATATGAATTCAGATGATATTCAGAAAAATGAAATAAAGATATCTTTTGTTCCAGAAGATCGTCTTGGTATGGGACTGGTATCTTCTATGGATATAACTGATAATATGATGCTAAAAAACTATAAAAAGAATTCAGGATTTTTTGTTCCACGTAAAAAAGCAAAAGAATTAGCATTATCTATTATTAAAGAGTTAGATATTGTAACTCCTAGTGCAGAAACTCCTGTGGGAAGACTTTCAGGAGGAAATGTACAAAAAGTATTGGTTGGACGTGAAATTAATTCTAATCCAAGAGTATTAATGCTTGCATATCCAGTAAGAGGATTAGATATAAACTCATCTTACACAATATATAATCTTATAAATGAGCAAAAGAAAAAAGGTGTAGCAGTTATTTGTGTTATAGAAGATTTAGATATTTTACTTGAACTTTGTGATAGGATTGTTGTTTTAAATAAGGGAAAAGTTGCAGCTATATTAGATGCTAGAACAACTAATAAAGAGGAAGTAGGACTTCTTATGACGAAGAGTGGAAAGGAAAGTGAGGAAAATGAGCAAAAACTTACAACTTGCAAATAAAGAACCACTGTTTCATATGGTAAAAAGAGATACTATTTCTATAAAAAAAGCTTGGGGAATTCGTATAATAGCACTTTTTTTTGCTTTGATAGCATGTGCACTTTTTATTGTACCAATTACTCATTTAAATCCAATAGAAATATATAAAACAATTATAGAAGGTGCAATTGGAAATAGTACAAGACTATGGACAACAATTCGTGAAATAACAGTGTTATTATGTATAGCAATTGGATTAACACCTGCTTTTAAAATGAAATTTTGGAATATAGGAGCAGAAGGACAAGTACTTATGGGAGGAACTATGGCAGCTGCTCTTATGATATATATGGGAGATAAGGTATCAAATTGGGTTTTATTGATACTTATTTTTATATTTAGTGCAGTAGCAGGAATGATATGGGGACTAATTCCAGCATTTTTTAAAGCTCATCTCAATACTAATGAAACATTATTTACATTAATGCTAAATTACGTTGCAATACAAATTGTATCTTGCTGTATTGTTTTTTGGGAAAATCCAAAAGGATCTAATACAGTAGGAATTATTAATTCTATTACCAATTCAGGATGGTTTCCAAAGGTATTTGGAATGACTTATGGATTAAATATTATTTTAGTAGCTTTATTAACTATAGGAATCTTCTTCTTTTTAAAGTCTAGCAAAATGGGTTATGAAATATCAGTAGTTGGTGAAGGGGTTGATACTGCTAATTATGCTGGGGTAAATGTAAAAAAAGTAATTTTAAAAACAATGGCTCTTTCAGGAGCAATATGTGGATTTACAGGAAGCCTTATTGTTAGTGGATCAAGTCATACAATTTCTACAACTATAGCAGGGGGATTTGGTTTTACAGCAATAATAGTTGCTTGGATGGCTAAATTTAATACATTTGCAATGATACCAGTTACAGCAGTTCTTATTTTTATGCAACAAGGTTCTATTCAAATTGCAACAAAATTTGGTCTTAATAAAAGTGCTTCAGATATTATTACAGGAATAATATTATTTTTCTTAATAGGATGCGAATTCTTTATTAATTATAAGTTAGAATTCAGAAAAATTAAGAAGGAGGTGTAATAATATGAATGTTGTTTTAGTATTTATTCAAAAAGCAATTGCACAAGGAATTGGAATTTTATTTGGAGCTACTGGTGAAATTATAACTGAAAAATCAGGAAATTTAAATTTAGGTATACCAGGAATTATGTATATGGGTGGAATTTCAGGTCTTATGGGAGCATTCTTTTATGAGAATAGTAGCTCAAATCCAAATGCATTTATTGGATTTTTAATTTCATTAGTATGTGCTTTGATTTTTTCAGCTTTAGGTAGTCTTATTTATAGTTTCCTTACAATTACTCTTAGAGTCAATCAAAATGTAGTTGGACTTGCATTAACTACCTTTGGAATAGGATTTGGTAACTTCTTTGGAGGTTCAATAAGTAAATTAGCAGGTGGTGTTGGACAAATTTCAGTTGCAGTAACTGCTAGTGCATATAGAGCTAAAATACCAGTTTTGTGTGAGATACCTGTAATTGGAGATTTATTATTTTCTTATGGATTTTTAACTTATTTTGCAATTGTACTTTCCATTTGTATAGGAATATTTTTGAAGAAAAGTAGAATAGGATTAAACTTACAAGCAGTTGGAGAAGATCCATCAACAGCGGATTCAGTTGGAATTAATGTAAGTAAGTATAAATATGTATCTACTATACTTGGTGGGGCTATTAGTGGTTTAGGCGGATTATACTTTGTAATGGAGTATTTAGGTGGAACATGGACTAATAATGGGTTTGGAAATAGGGGATGGCTAGCTATTGCATTAGTAATTTTCTCATTATGGAAACCTATAAATGCTATTTTGGGTTCAATTTTATTTGGAGGATTATATGTAGTATATGCATATATTCCAGGTCTTAGCAGAGGTGGACAAGAACTAATTAAGATGCTTCCATATTTGGTTACAATAATTGTTTTAATTATTACTAGTGCAAGGAATAAAAAAGAATATTTTAATTTAATGAGAAATCAGAAAAGAAAGTAAAAGTTGTAGTATTAATAAGTGGTACTACAACTTTTAAAGTTTAAAATTATTTATTAGTTAAAATATTTCTTCTAAAGTGTATAAAATATGATATTAATAAGAAAAATGTAAAAGGGGGAATATATATGATTTAGGAGTAAAATTTATGAGTGATAAGACAAAAGAAAAGGTTAAATGTACAATACCAATTAAAGTTAATTCCTATGAAGAGTTATTCAATCCCTTAGATTATAGAAATCTTGCAGAGAGAGATATTAATGGGGAAGTGCATTCATGGATTGAAGAATATATTTCAAGAGTACCACAGAAATTAAGTTCTATTGATGTTGAACTATTAATAAATATGCCAGAAGATGCTATGGATAAGGATAAAGAAGAAAAATCAAAATTAGGAATAATAAATTATTATAATTCATTTTTTATATTACAAAAGAAGTTCAGGCTTATGGGAATAAAAAGAATATGTTATTATATATTTTCTGCATTAATTCTTTTAACTTGTTGGTTTTATATAAAAACATATTATGGAGAATCCTTACTAACATCCTTATTAGATTCAGGTGGAACAGTATTATTGTGGGAAGTAATGAGTTTAATATTTATAGAAAGTAAAAATTTTAAGATTAAAGTAAATATTAATAAGAAGTTAAGTAAGATGAATATAGTATTTAAATACATATAATAAGCTACTCTTAGGAGGGAGAAAAGTGTTCCTTTTTCCTAAAGAGTAGCTTGTTTTTTATAAATCTTCACCGTTAGATTCAATAACTTTCTTATACCAATAGAAAGAATCTTTTGGCATTCTTGATAAGTCACCACTTCCATCATCATGTTTGTTTACATAAATTAGACCATATCTTTTTCTAACTTCACCAGTTGATGCACTAACAACATCTGTACAACCCCAACTAGTATAAGCAATTAATTCAACACCATCATAGATAGCTTCTTTCATTTGTTCTATATGTTTTTTCATATAATCAATACGATAATCATCATGAATTTTTCCATCAGGGCTTACTTCATCAATTGCACCAATACCATTTTCAACTATCATTATAGGAAGTTGATATCTATCATAAATTTGATTTAATACATATCTAAGACCTGTAGCATCAATTTGCCAGCCCCAGTCAGATGCCTTTAAATATGGATTTTTAATATTCTCAGATCCATTACTTGAAGTCTTTTCACCATCAGATGTTGCACTTACACAAATACTTGAATAGTAACTTATACTTACAAAGTCAACTGTACCTTCTTGTAGGATTTTATTATCATTATTATCTACTTTAAGATTAATATTATTTTCTTCAAAGAATCTCTTAGCAAATCCAGGATACTTACCTCTAACATGAACATCACCAGCAATACTATTGTGAAGTTGGCCATATTGTTGAGCAAATAAAATATCTTCAGGGTGACAAGTATAAGGATATCCATTATGATATGCAAGCATACAACCAATTTGATTATTAGAATCTATTTCATGTGCTAGTTTAACTGCTAAAGCACTAGCAACTAATTGATGATGCATAGCTTGATATCTATTTTCTTCATTATTTTCATTTTCATCTAAAATTCCAGCACAGAAGACACCACCAAAAGGTACTGTTAGCATGTTTATTTCATTAAAAGTAAGCCAATACTTAACTTTCCCTTTATAACGAGTAAATAAAACTTTAGCAAAATTAATATAGAAATCAATTAATTTTCTATTTTTCCATCCACCATATTCTAAAGAAAGGTGTAATGGGTTTTCATAGTGAGATATTGTAACCAAAGGTTCTATATTGTATTTAAGTAGCTCATTGATTACATTATCATAGAATTTTAATCCTTCTTCGTTTGGCAATTCTTCATCTCCATTAGGGAAGATTCTTGACCAAGAAATTGAAAATCTATAAATTTTAAATCCCATTTCAGCAAATAATCTTATATCTTCTTTCCAATGATGATAAAAATCTGTAGCTTCATGGTTAGGATAAAACTCATCTTCAAGTGGTACGGGAGGAGTTAGTCTACGGTTTTTATTAACACTTCCACCAGTAAGTACATCTGCAATAGAAGGGCCTCTACCACCTTCATTCCATCCACCTTCGTATTGGTTAGCTGCAGTTGCACCTCCCCATAAAAAATCTTTAGGCATCTTTTTAGTCATATATAATTCATCCTTTCTTGGCAATTAAACAATAGTTAAGATGTTATCTAGTATTTTAACTTCTTCTTTTTCAGATAACATTGGAACAGCTTTAATATAATTATCAATATTAGTTACTACAATAGGCGTTATTAAATTATAACCTTCCTTATTTAAAGAATTTATATCAAATTCAAGTAATAAATCTCCTAAATTAACTTCTGTCCCATTAGATACATGAGATTTGAAATACTTACCGTTTAATTTCATGGTATCTAAACCTATGTGTATTAAAAGCTCTACTCCAGTATTAGTTTTAAATAAAATTCCATGTTTGCTTTCCATTATAGAAATAACTGTACCATCTGCTGGTGCGTATACTTTTCCATCAGTAGGGATTATTGCTACACCATCACCAACAAGTTTGTCAGAAAAAGTTCTATCAGGAACATTTGATAATTTCTCTAATGTTCCTGCAATAGGAGAGTATATCTCAATTCTTTCTACAAGTGGTTTTTCTTCAATTTTATCTTCATCAATATTTAATTTTTTTTTTCTTCTAGATTAATATCCTTAAATCCAAATAAAATTGTTAATATAAATGAAGCAACAAAAGAAACAATGATCATTATAACACCTGCAAGTAAATTACCCATTCCAGCTTCACCTATAAATGCAGGGATAGCCATAATACTGTTTTGAGCAATATATAAAGAAACTTGTAATATTCCTCCAACAATACCTCCAATACCAGCAGCAATAGAAGCAGCAATAACAGGACGTTTTAATTTTAATGTAACACCATAAAGTGCTGGTTCAGTTATACCCATTAAAGCAGAAATACCTGATGCACTAGCTAATTGTTTCATATCTTTGTCCTTAGATTTTACAGCAACAGCAAGAGATGCTCCAGATTGAGCAATGTTTGAACAAACTTGAGAAACAAATATTAACTTATCAGCTCCACCAGTAGCTATTGCATTTAATCCAATTGGAGTTAAAGCATGATGCATACCAGTCATAACAATAAATGGGAAAGTGGCACCTAAAATACCAACAATAACAAAACCTAATTTTGTAGATAAGAAGTTAATTGCAACAGCTAACCAATCACCAATTAATCCTCCTAAAGGTCCAACAACTATTAAAGCAATTGGAGCACTAATAAGCATTATAAGTGTAGGGTTTAATATTAATTTAAATATACGTGGTGTAATTTTATCAACTAATTTTTCAATATATGACATAATCCAAACCATTAAAATAACAGGAATTACTGAGTAAGCATATGAAAACTTAGTAATTGGAAGTCCAAATAGTGATATTGGATCTTGTGATGCTATCATTGCAGTAAAATTTGGATGTAAAAATACTCCGGCAATAATTAATGCAAGTGCTTGATTAACATGAAATACCTTTGCAGCATTAGCAGCAATTAGGAATGGCATAAAGTAAAAGGCAACATCTCCAATAAAGTTAATTACTTGATAACTACTACTTGTAGTTTCAACTAAATTAAAAGTTGTTAGTAAAGTTAATACAACTTTTATCATACCTGCAGCAGTTAATGCTGGTATCATAGGAGTCATACATCCTGTAATTGAATCTACAACCTTTGAAACAATTCCTTTTGAATTAGTTTCAATATCAGATGAATTATCATCAGATGGGGCACCTAAAGCAAGTAATTCTTTATACATTTCATTAACATCATTACCAACAATAATTTGAAGTTGGTCATTGTGCCAGTTAATTCCTGATACTTCTGAAAGACTATTTATTGAATCTTTATCAATTTTACTTTTATCATTTAAGTAAAAGCGTAATCTTGTCATACAGTGAAATACTTTTTTGATGTTTTCCTTTCCTCCTAGTGCTTCTGTTAATTTCTTAGAATCATTTTTATAATCTTTTTTCATTCTAAGTATCCTCCTTAAAAATATAATTTATATTTAAGGTTTTGCCTGAACGCTACGAATATTAAGTTCGTATTTCAGTAACAAGCCAAAGATAACAGTAATAAATTTTATAATGTTGATTTCTCAGTAATTGATTGAATATGCATTGTAAGATAAAGCATTTCTTCTTCAGTAAGTTTATAATTATATTTATCATCCATCGTTAAATAAATTAATTTAACACATCCATAAGCTTCTTTATATTGATTTCTAATGATTTCAAATAAATTAGTATCTTCTTTATAATTAAGTTCTTTATGAAGAAATCTTTGTGCAAAATATTTTAAATGTGTAATAAACCTTTGATAATATAAGCTTTCTTCATCAAAAACAATTGAATCATAATATCTTTTAACTATCTCCATTATTTCGTTTACAATATGAGATATTTTAAACCCATCATTTTTACCTTCAGAATCTTGTGCATTAACAAAATGTAGTGCAATAAATCCAGCTTCATCTAAAGGTAAATTTACGTTGAATTTTGCATTTAGCTTTTCAAGCATATCTAAGCCGATTTTATATTCTAGTTTATATAATTGCTTAATATCTAAAAGTAATAAATTGTTTATAGATATTCCTTCGTTAAATCGTTTAATTGTTCCGGTTAAATGGTCGCTTAATGATATGTAAATGCTATTATTTAATTTAATATCATAGGAATTTTTAATATCATCAACATATTCTTGAACAAAATCCAAGTAATCTTCAGGAATTGATGTTAAATAAGATTGTAATTCTTTACTGTTTTTAGAGTTTTCAGGTGTAAATATTTTTTCAATAACAGATTCGTCTAAAAGATCCCATCTTTTTTTGTTAAAGCCAATTCCACGGCCTTTTACTATTATTTCATTTCCTTGCACGTCGCTAGCAAGGACTAAATTATTATTTAATATTTTTCTTATTTTCATAAAAACATCCCCCATCGATATAAAAAAAGACCAATAGTATAGCAAAAAAACTGCTAACTATTGGTCTTGCCTGACGATATATAATATTTCAGTAACAAACCAATTTAATCATATCTAATATGACTTACGCTTGACATAATTGAATATTAACATATATTTTACAACTTGTCTACTACATTTTTGTAAAATTTATCAAAAAATGAATACGTTTAATGGCTTTGTATGTGTAGTGGAGCTGATTTAGGAAGCTAAGATATATTTTAGTAAAATCAAAATTGTGGAGTAACTTAGTATAAAAAATATAACGAAGATGAAATTAAATATTAAATTATGAAAATACCGTACTATTCAAAAGAGAATATACGGTATTTTTTAGTGCGCAATTCATTAAAATCACCAATACTTTGAAATTATTACGAAGTAATAAAATTTGATCTTTAAAAATTAAATAATATAGTATAGAAAATATGGTGTAATTATAAAAAATATGATAGTATATACCCTAGAAAATGAAACTTTTGAATTTTATTGAGTTAGGAGATGATATTATGAATTTGCTAATTACTGATGTCGATTTAGATATTAATTTAATTGAATCTGAAAACTCTAGATATATTGATATATCAAAACTAAAGATAGCTAATTGTCTAGGTTGCTTCAATTGTTGGACAAGAACTCCAGGTAAATGTATCATACGAGATGATGCAGTTAGGGTTTATCCATTAATTGCGAAAAGTAAAAATTTAATTTATGTAACAAAAATTAAATTTGGGACCTATGATACACCTCTAAAAACTTTACTTGAACGTTCTTTACCAATTCAACAAGCATTTATAAGGCTTTATCATGGAGAAGCTCATCATGTTCAACGTGATGTAGAATTAAAAAATGCAACAATTATTGTATATGGAAATATTTCAGAAGAAGAAAAAAATTTATTCAAAAAACTTGTTGATAGAAATTCGCATAATATGCTATTTGAAAATTATAAAATATTATTTGTTCAAGAAGAGGATTTAAATAATATTGTTAGAAAAGAGGTTTTATTATGGGGAAATTAATTATTATAAATGGAAGTCCTAGAGCTAGCAAATCTAACTCTAAAAAGTATGCAGAAGTATTTAAAGAGCATTATAAAGGGGAAATTTTAGAATATAATATTGTATCAAAAAAACACGAAGACTTATTTGAAAAAATAAATGAGTATTCTGATATTCTTTTTATATTTCCATTATATGTTGATAGTATTCCTGCAGTGTTTACAGCTTTTTTAAAAAGCTTGGAAGAATATAAGATTGATATTAAGCCTACAATACATGTATTAATTAATTGTGGATTTATTGAATCAGAACAAAATTTTATAGCGGTGGAAATAATAAAATTTTTTGCAAGACAAAATGGCTATCCTTTTGGATCTACTTTATGTATTGGTGGAGGAGAAGCTATAATGGGAACACCATTTGCTTTTTTAGCAAAAAGAAAAATTAAAAAGTTTGCTAACTCTATTAATAATGGTAAAAAAAGTTTTTATACTGTAACTATGCCATTAACTAAGAAACTTTTTATAAAAGCTTCTACAAATTATTGGATTAAATACGGTGAAAGAAACGGAATAACTAGAGAAGAAATGGAAACTATGAAAATTGAATAAATTATATAGAAAATATTATTAATTTTGTATTAAAATACCGTATTATTCAAAAAGAATATACGGTATTTTTTAGTGTTCAATTCAAAAATAGGAGGAGAATATGGATTTAAAAAATCAAATAGAAAATATAATTTGGCATATAGAAAACAATAGATAGGTTTCTGGAGATACTATAGTGCTAAATGATGTGCTGAAAGCGTTAAAAAATATAGAAAAACGCTTAAAGTAGATTGGAAATTATTGCGAACTAAATGATCTTTGAAAATTGAATAATACGGTATTTAAATATTAAATGTAGTAAATAATATTTATGAGGTGAATATTATGAGAAAGAAAGTAATCTATATAGCAACATTAATAATAACAGTTCTAATTTTTGCTACAAACAATGTATATGCAAATACTCCTATTACGCCTATTAATAATGCTTACAAGGAAGGAATTTACAAATTAGATAAAAATGATAAAGGAGAATATAATTTGCAATACCAATTTCTTAATAAAGATAGTGATTCTGCAATTATTGTATTGGATCAAAATGCTGATATAGTTTATAAAAATATAAACTGTAATAGAAAATGTAACGCTGGTACAATAACAAACAAGAATACTATTATATTAATAACCGATGGAGAAGTAGAGTTAGATTTTACTAAAATAAATTAGAGAGTAAATAGTAAAAAAATACCGTATTATTCAACTGAATATACGGTATTTTTTAGTGAGTAATTCAAAATTATTGTAAGTAGTTTTAATATGGTGAGAATTAAGGGGTATTTGGAATTAATATGTAAAGTATGATTTTTCTAGTGTATAATTGTATTATATGACAAATTTAAAAAGGATAGGAGAGGGAAATTATTCAAAAATGTATTAAATGCAAAAGAAACTTTTCATATGTGGAATTACTATTTTCTATATGGCCATTTTCTGGTTATAAAAAAATAGAATGTAAAAATTGTAATTTTGCATTGAAAATTAACAATGTATCTAGATTAATAATAGCAGTATTAATACCGTTACCTCTATTAGTTCAAACATATTTATTCAAATTAGGAATTAATATTCTAGTATTTTATTTACTATATTTATCATTCATTATTGTATTAAGTCCATTAATAGTAAGATATAAATTAATAGAATAATGGATAATCTTAATTAGTTATTCAGTAGATTAAATCAATAATCTTAATACGATGTAAAGGGAGAATAAAATGTGGGTTAGTTTTGCTATTATATGATTTATTATTTTATGTATAATTTTATATTATATCATCAGAATAGCTATAGAACATATATATTTATCTGTAATATTAAATGAATAGGGGGCTAATATGAATAAAATAAGATTTCTGCTAATAGTGTTAAGTGTATTTTTATTATATGGTTGTAATGATAATAATGTAGAACAAGATGAAAGTGAGGTTGGAAGTAATATTATTGTTCAAGAAGAAAATCTCGACGGAAAATTTACAGTTAGCGAAGTAGTTGAATACTTATGTTCAGAAAAAGTTAAAGATAGGGAATATAATAAAGAAGGGAATCAAAAAGCAACTGAATATATTGATGAATTGTATAAACAATTAAATTTAGAATTTGTTTTTGGTAAATCATATTTAGACAATTTTCCCTATGATGGTAGAAATATTAGCAATGTTATTGGCAAAATTAGTGGAAACGATAGCAGCACTGCTATTATTTTGACAGCTCACTTTGATGCTTGGTTTAATGGAGCTGTTGATAATGCATCAGGTGTTGCTACAGTTCTTGAAATAGCTAAATTATTAGAGGATACATCAAAAAAAGAGTCTCTTAATTATGATGTTATTTTTCTAATGACTAATGGAGAAATGGCTCTTTTTGCAGGCAGTAGAGATTTTGTAACAAAGCTTGAACAATTACAATATCAAAATATTTTTAACATAAATATTGACTGTGTTGGAATGAAAGATTCATATAATTCTAATCCTTTAGGTTTAAAAACTTTAAGTAGAATTAGTGAGTCGCAAATATTATATTTAGGTATTAAGGAGATTTTTAATAATAATAATATAGATTTTGTTGATGATTATCCTACAGAAAAGGCTAAAATTGCTTTTGAGCAAAATATGGGAGTAAGCGATTATTTTGCATTTGAGGAAAATGATTATCCGAATATTCATATATGTCAACAGGGTATTTCGGAATTTATTTTAAATGAAAAAGATACTCCAGAATTGCTAGATTATAAAAAGATAGAGAAGCTCGCTTATGTATTATCTATCTATATTAAAGGTATAATATTGTAAGGTATTAATTGAAGATATTTTTGGGGGGGATAGTTATGTGGGAAGAATTAGGGATTAGCGGTGGAACTGCTATTATCACTTTAATTGTAATATACTTTGTTATTAAATGGTCAGTTAAAAATGGAATTAAGGAAGCGTATAAAGATATTACAGGAAAGAAATTACCAGAAGATGAAGCATGGGTATTTTCTTTGAGAAATCATAAACACAAAGATTCAAATATTTAAAAATAACTACAAAGGTATATAAAATAAATTAAATATACTGTGAATAATATTAAAATATTAAGAAGATGAAATTAAATATTAAATTAATGAAAATACCGTATTATTAAAAAGTGAATATCCGGTATTTTTTATTCATAATTCAAAAATAAAGTACACTATTTTTAAATATTGTGAATGGTAAATTACAATCACAAAAGTTAATACATGGTATTGGTAATTAATATGTAAATTATACTTTATTTAGTGTATAATTGTTTTATTAGATGCTAAATATATGTGAGGAGAAAAATTATGAGCAATAAAAAAATTGGATAAAAGCAGGTATATTACATTTTTCGTATGTTCTGTTGTTTAGTAAAGGTATAGGAGTATGACTTTATGAGAAAATATTATAGTTTTTGGATTTCTTATTGCAATATTTTTTAATTAATAATAAGGGGGGAATATTAATGGAGGGTATAGTTTGGATTATAGCATTAATTGGAGGGGTATATGTATTTGGTATGTCTACCTCGCCTAGTGGAGAAATAGAAAAAATTTCAGATGAAAAAAATATATATGGTATAAGTGAGGATTTAATTAATATCCTAAAACAGAAAAAAAATATTTACTTAATAAAGATTTTAATAGTATCAATAATAATATTTATTATTATAAGTAATTTTTTATACACTCAAGATAAATCTATAACATATCTTTTATCAGTTATTGTGGCAAGTATTTTAATTAAGGAATATGAAAGAAGATAATAGTTACAGATTGAGTAAAAGTTCTATATAAGATATGTACATTAAGAAAGCAAAGAATAGTTTACTATGAAGTGATTAAAAATATAAAATATTGAGTCTTAAAAGGATGTCCTAATGAACTGACCTATTGTGATGTAGACAGGGGTAGCTCATTAGGGCATCCTTTATTTTGTATTAATTTCCATATTGTTTTAAAAATAAAACAAAAAACATTTAATAAAAATGAATTTCTGAAAATAAATTTCAAAATAAAAATGAAATTTATTTTCTTTTTTTACTAAAAATCAATATAAAATCTTATTAAAATAATAAAATTAAGAAAAAAGAAAATAATTTATGAAAATTACTTGCAAAGTAAATGATTACATGATATTATAATATCAACAAGTGAAAATTATTTTCTTTAAATCTTGATGGGAGGAGTTTATATGCTAAATAAGGTAAAAGGTAAACTTATAGTTTCATGTCAAGCCTTAGATGACGAGCCGTTACATAGTTCATTCATAATGGGAAGAATGGCAAAGGCAGCAAAAGAAGGTGGAGCAGTTGCTATAAGAGCACAAGGGGTAGAAGATATTATAGAAATAAAAAAAGTAACGGGATTACCTATCATAGGAATAATTAAGAAGTGTTATGAAGATTCACCAATATATATAACACCTACAAAAGAAGAGGTGGACAAGCTTTTAAATACTAAATGTGAAATGATAGCTTTAGATGCTACAGAAAGAAAAAGACCAAATGGAGAATCGTTAAAAGACTTAGTAGATTATATAAAAAGTAATGGAGTATTAGTTATGGCAGATATATCTACTTATGAAGAAGCAGTTAAAGCAGAAGAATTAGGCGTTGATTGTGTATCTACAACATTATCTGGATATACAAAGTATTCAACACAGGGAGATGGACCAGATTTAGAGCTTATTAAAAGGTTATCTAAAGATTTAAAAATACCTGTAATTGGAGAAGGAAAAATAAATACTCCGGAAGAATTAAGACAAGCATTTGAATGTGGAGCATATTCATGTGTAGTTGGAGGAGCAATTACAAGACCACAATTAATAACAAAGAAATTTGTTAAATCAATAAGTTAAATCATTTACTAAACTTTAATAAAAAATCATACTGGTAGACAAGCTATTAAGCTAAATACCAGATGTTTAGTAAATTAGAAATAAATAATTTTTTTAAATTTTAAGTAAACATTTACAAAATGGAGGGTTAAAAAATGAAGGGAATTTATTCAGCATTATTAGTATCTTTTGATAAGGAAGGAAACATTAACGAAAAGGGTCTTAGACAAATTATAAGACATAACATCGACAAAAATAAAGTTGATGGTTTATATGTTGGTGGAAGCACAGGAGAAAACTTTATGCTTTCAACAGAAGAAAAGAAAGAAATATTTAGAATTGCTAAAGATGAAGCAAAGGATGCAGTAAAGTTAATTGCGCAAGTAGGATCAATTAATGTTAAGGAATCAGTAGAACTTGCAAAATATGCAACAGAACTTGGATATGATTCATTATCAGCAGTAACACCTTTTTATTATAAATTTGATTTTGAAGAAATTAAGGATTATTACAATACAATAATAAATTCAGTTGACAACACTATGATAATTTACTCAATTCCATTCTTAACAGGAGTAAATATGAGTTTAGATCAATTTGCAGAGTTATTTGAAAATGAAAAAATAATTGGTGTTAAATTCACAGCAGCAGACTTCTATTTATTAGAAAGAATGAGAAAAAGATTCCCAGACAAATTAATTTATGCAGGATTTGATGAAATGATGTTACCAGCAACAGTTCTAGGAGTAGATGGAGCTATTGGTTCAACATTTAATGTAAATGGTAAGAGAGCTAGAGAAATATTTGAATTAGCTAAAGAAGGTAGAATTGCTGAAGCATTAGAAGTTCAACATGTTACTAATGACTTAATTACTGATATATTAGCAAACGGTTTATATGGAACTTTAAAATTATTACTAGAAGAAGAAGGTGTGGAAGCTGGATATTGCAGAAAGCCAATGAAGGAAGCTACACCAGAAATGGTTAAGCAAGCTAAAGTTATCTACAATAAATACTTCTAAAATTTAAAGGTATAAAGGAGAGATTAAAGTGAAGGGTTTTACATGGATTGATATGGTTGTGCTCGTAGTATATCTAGGAGCAGTTTTATTAGCAGGGTTAGCATTCTCAAAGAAAGAAATGAAGGGTAAGGAATTCTTTAAGGGGGATGGAACTATACCTTGGTGGGTTACATCTGTTTCTATATTTGCTACATTATTAAGTCCAATATCGTTCTTATCATTAGCAGGTAACTCTTATGGAGGAAGTTGGATATTATGGTTTGCACAATTAGGTATGATTATTGCAATTCCATTAACTATAAGATTCTTCTTACCTTTATATAGCAGATTAAAAATAGATACAGCATATGAATACTTAGAAATAAGATATAAAAATAAAGGCCTTAGAATTTTAGGTGCTTTAATGTTTATAATATATCAAATTGGACGTATGTCTATCATTATGTATTTACCATCTATGGTATTAGCTCAACTTACAGGAATTAATGTAAACATATTAATAATAGTTATGGGTGTTATTGCTATAATTTACTCATATACAGGTGGATTAAAATCAGTATTATGGACTGACTTTATTCAAGGTATGGTATTAATAGTTGGAGTTACATTTGCATTAGGATTCTTATTATTTAGTATCGATGGTGGAATAGGATCTGTATTTAGTGAATTAGCTGGAGGAAAGTTCTTAGCACCAACAGATGTAGTTTTTGATATAAACATATTAAAGAACAGTGCATTTATAATTTTAGTAGGTGCAGGGTTCAATACATTCTCATCATATATTTCAAGCCAAGACATAGTACAAAGATTTACAACTACAACAGATATTAAACAATTAAAGAAGATGACTTATGGAAATGGAGTATTATCAATATTCTTAGCAACAGTATTTTATTTAATAGGAACAGCATTATTTGTTTTCTATAATCAAAATCCAGCATTAGCACAAACAGCTCAACAAGACCAAATTTTTGCATCATATATAGCATACCAATTACCAGTTGGTATAACAGGAATATTATTAGCAGCTATATATGCAGCATCACAATCAACATTATCAACTGGATTAAATTCAGTTGCAACAAGCTGGACATTAGATATTCAATCTAAAATATCTTCTAAAGAATTAAGTTTTGAAAAGCAAACAAAAATAGCTCAATATATATCATTAGGTGTTGGTATTGTATCAATTGCAGTATCAATGGTACTTGCAAATGGTGAAATTAAATCAGCTTATGAATGGTTTAATAGCTTTATGGGATTAGTTCTTGGAGTATTAGCAGGAATCTTCGTTTTAGGAGCTTTCACAAAGAAAGCAACAAGCTTAGGTGCTTATGTAGCTTTTGCAGTATCAGCAGCACTTGTTGTATTCTTAAAGTACAATGTTCCAAGTGTAACTTCATGGGCATATGCAATTATTTCTATATCAACATCAGTAGTTGTTGGATATATAACAAGTTCCATAGAACTTGCTGTAACTGGCAAAAAGGTAAATACTTTAGATGCTGCAACAGTTTTCTGTGATAGAGAAACTGATGAATCTTTAAGAGGAGAACTAGAAGGAGTATAAGTATGATTTTTGGAAATATAAAAGATAAAGAAAGATATAATTTTATAGATGAAAGAATTTTAGAATGCTTTAAATATGCTATTGAAAATAACTTGAATAAATTTAGTACAGGAACTCATGAAATTAATGGTGATGATGTATTCGTTAACGTAGTATCTTATAAAACTACAAATAAAGCAGATAGATTTTGGGAAGCTCATAGAAAATATATTGATGTTCATTTAATGTTAGATGGAACAGAAAAAATTGCTCTTAATCATATTGATAATTTAGAGCAAAAGGAATATGAAGAAGAAGGAGATTTCTTACCTCTAAATGGAGAGGAATCTGCTGTAGTAACATTAGAAAAAGGTGATTTTTTAATATGTTACCCAGAAGATGCTCATATGACAGCTATAAAGGTTGATGAAAGTAAAGATATTAAAAAAGCAATATTTAAAGTAAAGATAATTTAAAAACTGTTAAGGGAGTATTTTTGTACTCCCTTTTAAGTAATTTTATAGATATAAGATAAATTGATAATGGCTTTTATAAAATATTGGTAGGTTTTAATTTAAAAAGTGGCAAAGGTGATATTATGAAAAAATATATTTGTATAGATATTGGTGGAACAGCAATAAAACATTCTGTTATAAAAGAAAATGGAGAAATTATTACAATGTCTCAAATTGATACAGAAGCTAGTAAAGGTGGATTGTCAATTTTAGAAAAAGCAAAAAACATAATAAGAAATTATATAACTGAACATAAAGTTGAGGGGATATGTGTATCAACAGCTGGAATGGTTGATCCTAAAGAAGGGAAAATAGTATATGCTTCTAGTTTAATACCAAATTATACAGGAGTTGAAATTAAAAAAGAGTTAGAAAAGGAATTTGATATACCCTGTGAAGTAGAAAATGATGTGAATTGTGCAGGGCTTGGAGAATACTGGCTTGGAGCAGCTAAAGATTCACATTCATGTGTATGCTTAACTATTGGTACAGGAATAGGTGGATGTGTTATAATTAATGGCAAAGTAATCCATGGATTTAGCAATAGTGCCGGAGAAGTGGGATATATGCTAATTAATGGATGTGCATTTCAAGACATAGCTGCAACTAGCAAATTAGTTGAGAAAGTTGCAATAAGAAAGAATCTTAGTAAAGATAGCATCAACGGAAAGATAATTTTTGATTTAGCTAAAAAAGGTGATGTTGATTGTATTGAAGAAATAGATAATTTAGTTGATAATTTAGCATTAGGTATTTCATATATTGTGTATGTTATTAATCCAGAAGTAGTTGTGCTTGGCGGAGGAATAATGGCACAAAAAGATTATTTAAAAGAAAGAATTAATAAGGCTTTAAAAGAAAAACTTATTGAAAGAGTATATAAAAATGTTAAAATTGAATTTGCAGAAAATCAAAATAATGCAGGAATGTTAGGAGCTTTATATAATTTTAAAAGCAGATAATTATATAATTTTAAGATAATATAAAACAAAATATTAAGTAAAAGTAGTAGTGGCAGGAGAGAAGAAATGGGCATATTAAATCAGTTGGATACTCCAAATTTTAAGACAAGTAAGTCGGATAAGCAGATAATTGAATATATAAGAAATAATGCAGAAAAAGTTATTTACATGAGTATATCAGAAGCTGCAAAAGAAACTAATACAGGTGAAGCAACAGTAACTAGATTTGCTAAAAAAATGGGGTTTTCAGGGTTTCAAGATTTTAAGGTAACCTTAGCTCAAGAAATATCATTAAAAAATAGCAATAGTATTATTAATAATGAAATAAGTAATAATGAAGATGTATTAGAAACAGCTAATAAGCTTTTAAGAAACAATATTAATGTATTAGAAAGAACTGTTAATAAATTAAATACTAATGATATATATGAGTGTGCTGATTTAATAAAAAATTGCAAGAAGGCATATTTTATGGGAGTTGGATATTCAGGAATAGTTGCACAAGACTCTAATTATAAATTTATGAGAATAGGCATAAATAGCATGTATTATCAAGATACACATACTATGATAATGATGTCTGCACTTGCAAATGAAGGTGAAGTTGTATTAGCAATTTCTCATTCTGGAGAAACTGAAGAAATTATTAAGTCTGTAAAAATTGCAAAGGAAAATGGTGCGAAAATAATTGCAATAACTGAAAATGAAAATTCAACACTTGCAAGAGTTTCTGATATAAATTTAAATTATGTTTCTTCTGAAACTTTGCTTGAAAGTGGAGCAGTATCATCAAAAATAGCACAAATATTTATTGTGGATTTAATATATACACAAGTTGTAAAAGAAATGCAAATTGATGCTGTAAGTAGAAAAATTAAAACTACTGAAGCAATTTATAAGTAATTATAAGTTAAACAAGAAATGGTAAGGTATATTGATAAAGTTAATTAATTTAATAAGAATAATAGTTTGTTTAAGATAGAAAATTTAATAAGAGGATAATAAAAAAGGGGCTGTCGCACTAAATAATTAGTGCGAGGCCCCTTTTGCAAAAAAAAATAAATCCCAGACTCTATAAGCCTAGGATTTATGGTAAAATATTTTTCATGCTAACAAAAAAAATCTTA